>JBEAXD010000130.1:0-10490 GCA_041159995.1 Actinomycetota bacterium
TCGTCGCCGCCGCGGGCGAGGAGCGTGCGGCGCTGCTCGCCGATCTCGGCGTCGCCGAGAGCGTCGTGCCCCGACTCGCCCGGGCCGCGTACCTCATGCTCGGCCGCCGCACCTTCTTCACGACCGGCGACAAGGAGAGCCGGGCCTGGACCTTCCGGGCCGGGGCGCGCGCGCCGGAGTGCGCCGGCGTCATCCACTCCGACCTGCAGCGCGGGTTCATCCGCGCCGAGGTCATCCACTGGGACGAGCTCCTCGAGATCGGCGGCTGGTCCAAGGCCAAGGACGTGGGGAAGTTGCGGGTCGAGGGCAAGGAGTACGAGGTCGCCGATGGCGACGTGCTCGAGATCCGCTTCAACGTCTGAGGCCGGTGCGTCGTGTGGCTGGTCCGGGAGGGTTCGGTGCTCGCCAGTGCGGAGGCCCCGTCCGGACGTCGCGCACGACGACGGGGACTGCTCGGTCGTCCGGGGATCGACGGGGCGCTCGTGCTCCGACCGTGCCGGCAGGTCCACACGGTCGGCATGCGCTTCGCGATCGACGTCGCGTTCTGCGACCGCAACGGTGTCGTGCTGCACGTGACCACGCTCCGCCCGGGTCGTCTGAGTCGTCCGGTGTTCGGCGCCGCGTGGGCGATCGAGGCTCAGGCCGGTGCGTTCGCACGGTGGGGTCTCGCCGTCGGTGATGCGGTCGAGGTGCGCGGGTGAGCGGCGCACTCGTGGTCGTCGCGACGCCGATCGGCAACCTCGGCGACCTCTCGCCGCGTGCGGTCGAGGCGCTCGCGTCGGTGGACGTCGTCGCGTGCGAGGACACCCGGCGCACCCGCGGGCTGCTCACGCACGCGGGCATCTCCGGGTCGGGTCGGTTGGTCGCGGTCCACGCGCACAACGAGACGGAACGCGCCGAGGATCTGGTCGAGCGGATGCTCGGCGGGGCGCGGGTCGCGTACGTCAGTGACGCCGGGACACCGGGGGTGAGCGATCCGGGTGCGCGTCTCGTCGCGGCCTGCGTCGAGGCGGGCATCCCGGTCGAGGTGGTGCCGGGCGCGAGCGCGGTGCTCGCGGCGCTCGTGCTCTCGGGGTTCGTGGCCGACCGGTTCACCTTCGAGGGATTCCTGCCCCGGAAGGGTCGGGAGCGTGCGGCCCGCCTCGCTGCGATCGCGGGGGACGAGCGGGTCCAGGTGCTCTACGAGGCGCCGGGTCGGGTCGCGGCGACCCTTGCCGACCTCGCGGCCGCCTGCGGTCCCGATCGTCCCGTTGCGATCGCCCGCGAGATCACCAAGGTCCACGAGGAGGTCGTGCGCCTCCCGCTCGGTGCGGCGGCGGCACGTGCGGCCGCGGTCGAGCCCCGAGGCGAGTACGTCATCGTGATCGGTCCCGAGGAGCCGCCGGAGGTCGACGTCGACGACGGCCTCCTCGTCGACGCGGTGCGGGCGGCGATGGCCGAGGGCGCCTCGCGACGGGACGCGGCGGCCACCGTGGCCCGGGCCCACGGGGTGGCGCGGCGCCGGGTCTACGAACTCGCGCTCGGGGCCGATCGCTGACGCGAGGGCCGTGGGCTCAGGTCGTGGGGTGGGTCTGTCCCTCGGCGAGCCGGGTGACGCAGGACTCGCACACGAGGCGGTCGGCGAAGTCGCGCAGACCCTCCACGCCACCGCAGAAGGTGCAGGCGCGGTGGACCTTGCGGAGCACGACGTGACCGTCCTCGACCGCGACGTCGACGAGGTCGCCCACGTCGATGCCGAGCGATCGCCGGACCTCGACCGGGAGCACGACGCGGCCCAGGCCGTCGACCTTCCGGGTCACTCCACTCGCGCCCACCGGGTCCTCCCATCGTGGATCGGGTGCCACCGGGTCCACGCCCCGACCGCTCGGGGCGGCGGACGGACGTGGGCGGCCGACGGTCGAACGGTAGCGTAGGTCCGTGGCCCAGCCGTTCTACGTGACGACGCCGATCTACTACGTGAACGACGTGCCCCACATCGGCCACGCGTACACGACCGTCGCCGCCGACACGCTCGCCCGATGGCGGCGGCTGCTCGGCGACGACGTGGTCTTCCTCACCGGCACCGACGAGCACGGCCTCAAGGTCGCCCAGTCCGCGGAGGCGCACGGGGTCAGTCCGCAGGAGTGGGCCGACCGCACGAGCCTGCGGTTCCGGGAGTGCTGGGAACTGCTCGACGTCACGAACACCGACTTCATCCGGACGACGGAGGCGCGCCACCGGGTCGCGGTGCAGGACTTCCTCCAGCGGGTGTACGACAACGGACACATCGAGCTCGACGTGTACGAGGGCCTCTACTGCGTGCCGTGCGAGGCGTACTACACCGAGGACGAGCTGCTCGACGGCGACTGTCCCGAGCACGGGCGGCCGGTCGAGCGGGTGCGGGAGGAGAACTACTTCTTCCGGCTCTCGCGCTTCGAGCAGCCGTTGCTCGAGTACTTCGCGGCCCACCCGGACGCCGTGCAACCGGAATCCCGGCGGAACGAGGTCCTCGGTTTCATCCGCCAGGGTCTGCGCGACTTCTCGATGAGCCGGACCTCGATCACCTGGGGCATCCCCCTGCCGTGGGACCCGGCGCACGTCACCTACGTGTGGTTCGACGCGCTCTTCAACTACTGCACCGCGGTGGGGTACGGCGCCGACCCCGAGCGGTTCGATCGGTACTGGCCCGCCGACTACCACCTCATCGGCAAGGACATCCTCCGGTTCCACGCGGTGTTCTGGCCCGCCATGCTCATGGCTGCGGGGATGGAGCCGGCCCGCCACGTGTTCGCCCACGGGTTCCTCATGGTCGGGGGCGAGCGCATGTCGAAGACCCGGCTCAACCAGATCGCCCCCGCCGACCTCGTCGAGACCTTCGGCAGCGACGGGTTCCGGTACCACTTCCTCGTCGACCAGCGGTTCGGGCCCGACGGCGACTTCTCCTTCGAGCAGATGGTCACCCGGTACAACGCGGACCTCGCCAACAACTTCGGCAACCTCGCGAGTCGTGTGCTCAACATGGCGGTGTCCTACTGCGACGGCGTCACGCCCGCAGCCCGCGAGGACGGACCGCTCGCCGCCGGGTCGGCACGCGCCCTCGAGGGTCTCGAGGCCGGCCTGGCCGCGTTGGATTTCGCCGCCGGCTTCGGTGCGGTCTGGGAGTTCATCGGCGCCACGAACGCCTACATCGAGGATCGACAGCCCTGGGCCCTCAACAAGTCCGGCGACACGCAGGGCGCCGCTGCGGTGCTCGGCGACTGCCTCGAGGCGCTGCGGATCGTCGCGCTGCTCGCCTCCCCGGTCCTGCCGCGCGCGAGTGCGGAGCTGCACCGTCGGCTCGGACTCGCGGGCGACCCGACGCAGGGGCGGGTACCTCGGGATGCCGGCTGGGGTGCGGTCGCCACCGCCGGCAACGCGCTCGAGAAGGGCCCGGCGCTGTTCCCGCGGCTCGAGGTCGCACCGGAGTCCGCCGGGTGACCACGCGCTGGGCCGACAGCCACGTCCACCTGTTCTCGCTCGAGGAGGGCGCGGTCCCGGCCCTCGAGCGGGCGCGGGCCGCAGGCGTCGACCGCTTCGTGTGCGTCGGCACCGACCTCGAGACCTCCCGCGAGTGCGTCGCGCTCGCCGAGGCGGACCACGACGTCTCCGCCGTCGTCGGACTGCACCCGCACGAGGCCCGCCACCTGGCGGACCAACGTGCGGGGATCGAGGCGCTCGTCACCCACCCGGCGGTGGTCGGCGTGGGGGAGGCCGGCTTCGACCTCCACTACGAGCACTCACCGAGGGCCGACCAGGAGGACGCGTTCCGCTGGCAGGTCGGGCTCGCCCACACCCACGACCGCACGCTCGTCATCCACACCCGCGAGGCCTGGCCGGACACGTTCCGGGTCCTCGAGGCCGAGGGCGTGCCGACCCGCACCGTGCTGCACTGCTTCACCGGCGGACCGGCCGAGGCCGAGCGGGCCCTCGCGCTCGGCTGCCACCTGTCGTTCAGCGGGATCATCACGTTCCGCACCGCGGACGACCTGCGTGCTGCGGCCGCGCTCGCACCGCTCGATCGCGTCCTCGTCGAGACGGACGCGCCCTACCTCGCACCCGTCCCGCACCGGGGGCGCGCGAACGAGCCCGGGTACGTCGTGCACGTCGGCGAGGCCCTCGCGGCAGCGATGGGTCGGGACGTCGAGGAGGTCGCGGCGGCCACCCGGGCGACGACCCGTCGACTCCTCGGCCGTTCCTGAACCGCCGGGCCGGCGCTGAGGGAGTCCAGAGCCCCGACCTGCCCCGATGCGTCTGAGTTCCCAGTAACTGGATCCCGGATTGCCGCGCTCCGGGGCCGTCGGTACCGTCCCTCGGGTCTCGGCACCACCCCAGGGTGGTGTTCGGGTGGCCCGTACCGATCCGGTGCGGGCTCGGCGGAGCCAAGGGGTGCGACCCATCGACGGTCACTCCACCCGCGCCGGTGCGCGGGGCGGTCAGCACAACCACGAGGCCCGCGCGCGCCGGTACGCCCTCCGCGCCGTGCGCCCGTCGCCGGCCCGCAGCGAGGCCCCGGAACCCGCGGCCTGGCTCCCGATCCGGGACGCCTCCGCCGCGCTCGCAGGGAGCCCGGCATCCCCGGCCCCGGCGGTGGTCCGGGATGCGCGCGGGTTCGCACCCGCCGACCACGAGGCCCGCGAGGCCCGGGCCGCACTCGACGCCGAACTGCTCACGATCGAGGCGGCGTTCTGGTCGACCTCGGGCCGTGCCTTCGACGCGGCGGTCGCCGATCCGATCCGGGCCGAGCGCGCCGCCGAGCCCGAGCCCGAGGCTCGTCCGGCCCGCGCGCCCGACCGCGCCCTCCGCACCCGACACCGCCTCGAGTGGATCGGCGCGGTCGTCCTGATCCTCGCCGTCGCCCTCGGCATGTCCCACCTCCTCGGACCGTCGAACCCGATCCGCTACGTCCCGCTCTCGGTCGACGGCATCGCCACGACGGTGCAGACCCGGGGCACCCGCGTCGCCGACGTCCTGCGTGAGGCGGAGGTGACCCTCGCGCCGGCCGACCGTGTCGTCCCCGCGACCGACGTCCGCCTCGACGGCGACACCGCCGTGCGGGTCCTGCGCGCGTTCCCGATCACCGTCGACCTCGACGGGGAGAACCGGACCGTGCGCACGACGCGTCGCACCGCGGCCCGACTGCTGCCCGAACTCGCGGCTGCGCCGAACGCGCTGGTCACCGCCGCTCCCGAGCGGCTCACGGCCGGGTCGACCGTGGTCGTGCGCACCCCGCGGCCCGTCACCCTCCAGGTCGACGGGGCGGCGCGGTCGTTGAGCGCGACCGCCCTCACGGTCCGCGAGCTGCTGGTCGCCGAAGGGGTGGCGTTGGGTCCGAACGACGAGGTGAGCCCGACGCTGGACGCCCGCCTCACCGACGGACTCCGCGTGCGAGTCACCCGCCTCGCCGCCGGTCAGCGCACGGCGCTCGTCAGCGTCCCCTTCCGCGACGAGCGGCGCAACGACCCGAACCTCGACGTCGGCCAGACCCGCGTGGTGCGGCCGGGGGTCGCAGGGCAGAACCGGGTCGTCTACGCGGTGACCCTGCGCGATGGGGTCGAGGCCGGACGCACCGTCGTGCGCTCCGAGGTCGTGCGGGCGCCCGTGAACCGCATCGTGGCCGTCGGCACCCGTCCGGTCCGCCGATCCACGGCGCCGCGCGCCGAGTCGGCAGCACCGGTCCCGAGCAGCACCGGTCGCAGCGAGACCGGTCAGGGTTCGCACTACGCGTTCACCATGGCGTCCTGCGCGCACAAGACGCTCCCCTTCGGGACGGTCGTGCGGATCACGAACCTCGACACCGGGGCGGTGGCCTCCTGCACGATCCGGGACCGTGGGCCGTTCGGAGCCGGTCGGATCCTCGATATGTCGAAGGACACCTTCAGCCGGCTCGCCCCGTTGGGGCAGGGCGTGATCCCGGTGCGCATCGACTGGTGACGCCCGGACGGGTGGTCGGCGCAGGTCGACGCGACCTGCGACCATCTTCCCCGTGACCGTCCCGACCGCGACCTCGATCCGGGCCCTGCTGGCCGAGCACGGCAAGGCCCCGAGCCGCGCGCTCGGTCAGCACTTCCTCGCCGATCCGAACACGGCGCGGCGCATCGTCCGCCTGGCCGAGATCGATGCGGGTGCCCGCGTCCTCGAGGTCGGGCCCGGGGTCGGATCGCTCACCGCCGCGCTCGTCGAGGCGGAGGCACGAGTCACGGCGCTCGAACTCGATCGCCACGTGCTGCCGCTCCTCGATGCGGTCCTCGCCGGCACCGGCCACGCCGAACGGGTGCGCGTCGTCCGGGGGGACGCGCTCACCGAGGATCTCGGCGCGCTCCTCGGTCCCGGCCCGGTCGTCTGCGTCTCCAACCTCCCCTACAACGTCGCGACCCCGATCGTCATGCGCATCGTCGAGGAGGTCCCTGCGATCACCCGGCTCCTCGTCATGGTGCAGCGCGAGGTGGGGGAACGGATGGCCGCGGGCGTCGGGGGCAAGGAGTACGGATCGGTCTCGGTGCGGCTCGCCTTCCACGGCCGGGCGCGGGTGGTCGGCACCGTGCCGCCGAGCGTGTTCCTCCCGCCGCCCAAGGTCGACTCCGCCCTCGTCCGCATCGATCGTCATCCGATGCCTCCGGTGGCGGTGCCGTCGTACGCCGGATTCGCGGCCATCGTCGCGGCCGGGTTCGCCCAGCGGCGCAAGATGCTGCGGCGCGCGCTCGTGCCACTGCTCGGCGACCGCACGATCACCGTCCTCGAAGCGGCGGGGGTCGATCCGGCGGCGCGGGCCGAGACCCTCGACCTCGCGGCGTTCGCCGCCCTCGCCCGGGCGGCCGCGTGATGCGTGCCGACGCGAAACTCACGCTCGCACTGCGGATCACCGGGTTGCTGCCGGGCGGGTACCACGCGCTCGACGCGCTCGTCGTGGCCGTCGACGCACCGGCGGATCGGTTGACCCTCGAGATCGGCGGGTCGGGCGCCGCGACCGCCGTGACCGCCCGGGTCCACGGTCCGGCGGCCGCCGGGGTCCCGGCCGATCCCACGAACCTGGCGGTGCGCGCCGCGCTCGAACTCCTCCCCGACGGTGCCGGCGCGCGCCTCGACCTCGAGAAGCACATCCCGGCCGGTGCCGGGCTCGGCGGTGGATCCTCGGATGCGGCGGCGGTGCTGCGTGCGCTGCGCGATCGGCTCGACCTCGATCCGGCGCGGGTCGCGGCCGTCGCGGCGTTGCTCGGGGCGGACGTCCCGGTGTGCGTGCGCGGCGGGGTCAACCGGATGGAGGGTCGGGGGGAGATCGTCACCCCGATCCCGGGCGGCCCGCCGCTCGACCTCGTCGTCGCAGTGCCGCCGTTCGGATGCTCGACCCCGGCCGTCTACCGGGCCTGGGACGAACTCGGCGGTCCCACCGCCACGCGCACCGTGGCCGCGCCGGCGGGTTGGGCCGAGGTGTGGGGACCCGCGTGGGCGAACGACCTCGAGGCGGCGGCCGAGGTCGTGGCCCCGGGCCTGGCGGCGTTCCGCGATCGGGTCGAGGCGGTGTGCGGCGGGCCGGCGCTCCTCGCCGGGAGCGGATCCGCGTACGCCGCGGTCCTCCCGGATGCGGCGGCGGCGCAGGCGGCCGCGGCCGCGCTCGGCTCGATCGACGGGGTGCGGGCCTGGGCCGGACGCGCCCCGGCGACCCCCGAGTCCTGACCCGGACGCCGGCGGGGCCCGCAACGAGAAGGACCGCCCCGGAGGGCGGTCCTTCGCTGCGATCGTTACGGTCGGGTTCGGGCTAGCGACCCTGGTTCCGGCGCTGCCAACGCGTCTTCTTCAGCAGCTTCTTGTGCTTCTTCTTGCGCATGCGCTTGCGGCGCTTCTTGATCAGGGAGCCCATGAGGCCGGTGAACCTACACGGGGGCGCCCGGTGCCGTCACATCGCGCCGCGTGGATCATCGGCGCGAAGTCCCGTGGGGGATCCGGGCGGTTCGGGGTAGGGTCGGTCACGGGTCCGTGTCGGGGGTGGTGTAACGGCAGCACGGGGTCCTTTGGAGTCCCAGGTCGGGGTTCGAAACCCTGCCCCCGAGCCACCCCGGACCGCATCGATGCGACCCCGGCCCCCGGGCCCGGCACACGGAGAGGAGCGAGCAGCACTCATGGCGGTCCAGCGGCCACTCGCCGCGATCGTCCTCGCCGCCGGCGAGGGCACGCGCATGCGTTCGGCGACCCCGAAGGTGCTCCACCCGCTCGCCGGGCGTCCGATGCTCGCCCACCTCGTCGACGCCCTCGTCGTCCTCCCCATCGAACGGGTCGTGCTCGTCGTGGGTCACCGGGCGGAGCAGGTGACCGCAGCGGTACGGGACGCGTTGGACACCGCGACGCCGGTCGACTTCGTCGAGCAACGGGTCCAACGCGGGACCGGGGATGCGACCGCCGTGGCGCTCGGCGCGTTCCCGGAGGATGACGGCCTCGACGAGGACGACGTCCTCGTCCTCGTCGGTGACGTCCCGCTGCTCCGATCCGAGACGGTCGCCGCCCTCGTCGCGCACCATCGCGACACGGATGCCGCGGCGACGCTGCTCACGACCCGGGTCGAGGATCCCACCGGCTACGGCCGGATCGTGCGCGACGCCCGTGGTGGCGTCGCCCGCATCGTCGAGCAGGCCGACGCGACCGACGAGGAGCGGGTGATCACCGAGATCAACCCGGCGATCTACTGCTTCCGCCGCTCGCTGCTCGCCCCGGCACTGCGACGACTCACCCCGGCGAACGCGCAGGGCGAGTACTACCTCACCGACGTCATCGCCGTGCTCCGCGACGCGGGGCACACCGTCGCCGCGATCGCGGTGGACGACCCGTTCGAGTGCATGGGGGTCAACGACCGGGCCCAACTCGCACTGGCCGAGGCCGCGCTGCGGGAACGGATCAACCTCGCCTGGATGCGGGCCGGCGTGACCATGGTCGATCCGCGCGCCACCTACATCGACGCCGCGGTCGTGCTCGAGGCCGACGTCCGGATCCTCCCGAACACCATCCTCGAGGGTCGCACCACGATCGCGACCGGCGCCATCCTCGGACCCGACGTCCGCCTCGTCGACACCGAGGTCGGCTCCGGGGCGACCGTCGCCCACACCGTCGCCCGCGATTCGGTGATCGGCCCCGGGTGCAGCGTCGGCCCCTACGTGTCGTTGCGCGCCGGCACCCGGCTCGCCGCCGGCGCCCACGTCGGGACGTTCGTCGAGACCAAGAACGCCGAGGTCGGCGAGGGCGCCAAGGTCCCGCACCTCGCCTACGTCGGCGACGCCACGGTCGGGCCTCGGGCCAACGTCGGCGCCGGCACGATCACCGCGAACTACGACGGTCGGGCCAAGCACCGCACCGAGATCGGCGCGGACGCCCGGATCGGTTCGAACACCGTGCTGCGCGCGCCGGTCCGGATCGGGGAGGGCGCGTACACCGGGGCAGGATCGGTGGTCACCCGGGATGTGCCGCCGGGCGCCCTCGCCAAGGGGGTCCCGGCCGAGATCGACGAGGGCTGGGCCGACCGGCTCGACGAAGGGAACTAGGAACGATGGAGCTCGTCCCCACCAAACGACTGCAGCTGTTCGCCGGCCGCGGCAACCCGGCCCTCAGCGAGGAGATCGCTCGGGCCCTCGACGTCCCGCTCGGCGAGGTCGTGCTCTCGACGTTCGCGAACGGTGAGATCTACTGCCGCTTCGGCGAGAGCATCCGAGGTTCGGACGTGTTCATCATCCAGAGCCACTGCGAGCCGATCAACGAGCGCGTCATGGAGATGCTCATCATGATCGACGCGGCGAAGCGCGCGTCGGCCAAGCGCATCACCGCGGTGACCCCGTTCTACGGGTACGCCCGCCAGGACCGCAAGGCCGAGGGTCGCGAGCCGATCACGGCCCGCCTCGTCGCCGACCTCATCACCGTGGCCGGCGCCGACCGGGTGGTCACCGTCGACCTGCACACCGGTCAGATCCAGGGCTTCTTCGACAAGCCGGTCGACCACCTCACCGCGGTCCCACTGCTCGCCGAGTACGCGGCGAAGCTGTTCGGCGCCGGTGCGGACGTCACGGTGGTCTCACCGGACGCGGGTGGCGGCAAGCTCATGCGCCGGTTCTCCAACTACCTCGCCGAGTACGACATCGAGTCGGAGCTCGCGTTCATCGACAAGCGCCGGCCGAAGGGGACGCACAACGTCGCGGTGGCGAGCGAGGTCGTCGGTGAGGTCGAGGGTCGCCACTGCATCGTCGTGGACGACATGATCGACACCGCGGGGACGGTCGCCGCCGCGGCGAGCCTGCTCAAGGAGCGCGGCGCGGCCTCCGTGCGGATCCTCGCGACCCACGGGTTGCTCTCGGGTCCTGCGGTCGAGCGACTGCGTGAGGCCCCGGTGGAGGAGGTCGTGGTCACGAACACGATCCCCATCCCCGACGAGAAGCGCTTCGATCGCCTCACGGTCCTCTCGATCGCCCCGATCGTGGCCGAGGCGCTCGACGCCGTGT
>JBEAXD010000159.1:0-3822 GCA_041159995.1 Actinomycetota bacterium
ACGTCGCCCGCCGGGGTGCGGCTCACCCGCGTGACGGCCGACGTCGTCATGTCGCGCACGAACACGTCGTAGGTGAACCCGACGTCGTCGGGGTCGAAGTCCCACTGGCTGGAGAGCGACACGAAGGCGATGTAGCGCCCGTCGGCCGAGATCGCCTGATCGCCGGCGCCCTCGGTGGCCGGGCCGCCGGAGGGCCGGCGGGTCACCCACTCCGTGGTGAGGGTCTGGAGGTCACGGCGGTACACATCGGGCGCCTCGTTCGTGTCGAAGGTCGCGTTGGGGTCGTCCGAGGTGAACGCGACGTACCGACCGTCACCGCTGATCTGGGCGGAGTCGACGCCCTCGGGCGGGGAGATGATGAGTGGCTGCTTCGACGCATCCACCCAGGTGTTCGTCGAGACCGTGTACACGAGGGCCTCGCCGATGAGGCTCGGGTTCTCGATCACCGCCAGGTTGTCCGCGTCCGAGATGACGCAGATGCGGTTGCCGTCGTCGCTGATGCTCGGGCTCCACGCGTCCCCGTTCGGTTGCTCGTCCCCGACCCGGGCCGGGTCGTACCCGATGCGCAGCAGCGTGTCGGTGTTCGCATCCCACCGGTAGGCCTCCTGCACGAAGTTCGTCTTCTCGATCGCGGTGAGGTTCGTGGCGTCCGAGATGAACACGACGTAGCGCCCGTTCGCGCTGATCGCCGGTTCGT
The DNA here is from genome assembly GCA_041159995.1 of Actinomycetota bacterium. Taxonomy (GTDB): domain Bacteria; phylum Actinomycetota; class Acidimicrobiia; order IMCC26256; family IMCC26256; genus IMCC26256. The sequence continues at coordinate 698 of JBEAXD010000159.1, forward strand.
AGGACGAGTCGTCGCCGAGTGCCCCGGTGGGGCCGTGGCTCACGAGCCGGGTGACCCCGGTCGCCAGGTCGCGGTGGAAGATCTGCGAGGTGGTGCCCGACGCGAAGGCCACGTAGCGACCGTCCGCGCTCACCGCCTGACGACCGACCACCTCGCCGATAGCGGTGCTCGGCGGCGGGATGCTCGTCTGCTGGTACCACCGGCACGCGGCGACGAGGGCCTCCGAGGCGGTGCAGCCGTCGACGAGCGGGATCGGTGTGGCGGTGAACCCGCCCACGACGTCGACGATGAGGTCCGGGCACCCGCCGCTCGCGAACAGTTCGATGTTCTGGGTCGTGCCGACCTTCACGAGCACGCCGTTCGGGACCGTCTGACCGCCCACGTAGTTGAGGTTCGACGCGGTCGGCCGCGGCGTGCCGGACGGGTACACCGTGATGAACCCGGGCACGCTCGCGCCGGTGACGGTCACGTTGAGCGCGACCGCCCGTGACTCGGCCGGCACGGCCGACCCGTCGACCCCGGCCACCGTGAGCGTGTAGGCGCGGGTGCCGTTCACGCACGGGACCTGACCGGCGGTGCGGGAGTCGAGCAGCCGGGAGGGGTTGACCCCGAAGAACCCGCCCGCGCTCGTCGGCGCACCCGGCGCGAAGTACCCGACGACGTCGACGATGACGTTCGGGCACCCGGCGTTCGCGAACAGTGCGATCGATCCGTCGGTGCCGACCTTGACCACGGTGCCGTTCGGCACGACCTGTCCGGGCGTGTAGTTGAGCGTCGAGGCCGTCGGCTGGGTCGCGCCCTTCGGGTACACGGTGAGGTATCCGGGCAGGGACGGGCTCACGACGGTGACGTTGAGCGCGACGGCCGAGGCCTCCGCGGGCACCGCCGAGAACGGTTGCCCGGCGACCTGTGCGGTGCGCACGCCGCTCACGCACGGCCCCTCGCCGGGTCTGCGGGTGTCGAGGAGTCGCTCGGGCTCGATGCCGGTGATGCCGCCGGCCGCGGGCGTCCCGGCCGCGAAGTAGCCGACGACGTCCACCACGAGGTGGGGGCACCCGCCGCTCGCGAACAGGTTCACCACCCCGAACCCGCCGACCTTGGCGATCACGTTGTTCGGGACGACCTGACCGGCCACGTAGTTGAGCGAGGACGCGGGGGGCAGGGGCGTGCCGCCCGGGTACACGGTCACGAAGCCGGGCACCGAGGGGCTCACGACGGTCACGTTGAGCGCCACCGCCGCCGCGTCGACCGGGGCGGGGGAGCCGTCACCGACCACCCGCAGGGCCCGGGTCCCCGCGACGCAGCCCGGGGCCGCGCCGGTCGGACCGGCCGGGTTGTTCCGGGTGTCGAGGAGGCGCACCGGGGTGACCCCGGTGAACCCGCCCGGCGCAGCGGCGGGGATGGCGGCGCCGGCGGGCGCGGTGGCGACGCGGGTGAGGAGTGCGCTGGACCCGGTCGCGACCAGGGCCGCGGCGGCGAACGCCCCGCCGACCCGGCGCCGGTACCTGCTCATCCGACTGCTCACCGCGGTCCCGATCCCCCGTGCCTCGTGTTCCTCGTCCCGCCACCGCCCGGCCCGGGAGCGGGGACGGATGGTACCGCCGCCCCGGGGGGCAACGACCCGCGCCCCGGGTGGGTTCCGCCCCGGGGCCGGCGGCGGTCGGCGGCCGTTCGGGCGCTGCGGGCCCGGATTGTCGGGCCCTCGGGGGCGTCGCTAGGATGCCTCCTCCACGTCCGGCGGCTCCGACCTCCCGGCCGTACCCGTACGCCCAGTCCGATCGCACCGCTCACCCGCGTCCGCGCCGTCCGGCCGACGCCCCCGAACCCGAAGAGACTCCATCGTGTCCTCCGCCAAGACCTTCACCCCCCGGCCGTCCGACATCCAGCGGGCCTGGCACGTCGTCGACGCCGAGGACGCCGTCCTGGGCCGCCTCGCGACCGAAGTGGCGAACCTCCTGCGGGGCAAGCACAAGCCGATCTACGCGCCGCACGTCGACACCGGTGACCACGTCATCGTCGTGAACGCCGCCAAGTTGGACATCTCGGCCCGCAAGGCGGTCGAGAAGCAGTACTACCGGCACTCCGGGTACCCGGGCGGGCTCAAGCAGTCCTCGCTGCAGGAGATGATCGAGCGCCACCCGGACCGGGTCATCAAGCTCGCGGTCAAGGGCATGCTGCCCAAGGGTCGCCTCGGCCGGGCGATGCTGAAGAAGTTGCGCGTCTACCCGGGCGCCGCCCACCCGCACGCCGCCCAGAACCCCGTCGACCACGCCCTGCCGGCCCGCGCCCGCAAGGCCCAGTGACGAACAGCGAAGGAACCCCCGTGCCGAAGCCGCTCATCCAGACCACCGGACGTCGCAAGGAGGCTGTGGCCCGCGTGCGCCTGCGCCCCGGCTCGGGCAAGGTCACGATCAACGGCCGCGAGGTCGAGCGCTACTTCCCGATCGCGACCCACCGCATGGCCGCGACCGAGCCGCTCCGACTGACCCAGACCTCGGACGTCTACGACGTCGACGCCACGATCGACGGCGGCGGCATCTCCGGCCAGGCCGGGGCCCTCGGACTCGGCATCGCCCGGGCCCTCGCCGCGCTCGACCCGGAGCAGCGTCCGGCGCTCAAGAAGGCGGGCCTGCTCACGCGTGACTCGCGCGAGAAGGAGCGGCGCAAGTACGGCCTCAAGAAGGCCCGCAAGGCTCCGCAGTACTCGAAGCGCTAGTCGGTCCGCGCCGCCGCATCCGCGCCATGCCCCCGCGCTTCGGCACCGACGGCGTCCGCGGCGAGGCGCACGTCGAACTCACGACGGGATTCGTCCACGCGCTCGGTCGCGCCGCGGCGCGGGTGCTCGGCACCGCCGACGCGTTCCTCACCGCCCGCGACACCCGGGAATCGGGCCCGGCCCTCGAGGCCGCGTTCGCGGCGGGGCTCGCCACCGAGGGCGCGATGGTGACGTCCTGCGGGGTGCTGCCCACGCCCGGCCTCGCCGGTCTGGCGGCCGACCGCGGCGCGCCCGGTGCGATGGTCTCGGCGAGCCACAACCCCTGGCGGGACAACGGCGTGAAGGTCTTCGCCCGCGGCGGCCTGAAGGTCTCCGACGAGCAGCAGGCCGCGATCGAGGTCGAACTCGA
>JBEAXD010000170.1:0-9791 GCA_041159995.1 Actinomycetota bacterium
AGCACGGCGAGCAGGATCCAAGCGACTCGGTTGCGCGCGGTGCTCGGGTCGGCCACGTCAGCCCACCCGCTCGGCCGCGGCCACCATGTCGTCGAGGTTCGCGACCGTGACGGGCCCGTACTGCGAGGCGACCACCACCCCGCTCGGCGAGATCACGTAGGTCTCGGGCTGGCCGCGGGTGCCGAACGCGAGCGCGGCGCGGCCGCCCGGATCCATCGCCACCGGCCAGGTGACGTCCTCGTCCCGCACGTAGCGCTCGACCGCCCGGCGGGTGTCCTCGCGCACGATCCCGAGCATGGTCACCGCGTCGTCGTCGCGGTTCGCCGACCACCAGGCCACGAGCGCATCGTGCTCCTGCTGACACGGGATGCACCACGAGTTCCAGAAGTTCACCACGACCGTGCGCCCGATCTGGCTCTCGTCCGAGACCGACGAACCGTCGAGCAGGTCGAGGTCGTACGCGGGCGACGGTTGCCCCAGCAGCTGGGACCGGTTCGCGTCCGACCGCGGGTCGCGGCCGACGTTGAGCGCGAGCACCACCGCGAGGGCGGTGAGCACGACCGCGACGCCGATCGCCACCGCGCGCACCCGGACCCTCACACGGGCTCCTCGACCGGCGCCGGTGCCGCCTCGGGCAGCACACGACGGGCCCTCGACGGCACGAGCGCGATCGCCGTGCCGAGGCCCAGGAGCGCGCCGCCGATCCAGATCCACACCACGAGCGGGAACACCGACACGCCGAGGGTGATCCGGCCCCGGGCGTTCGGCGAGGACACGAGCGTCAGGTAGACGTCGGTCGTGAGGCCGGTACGCACCGAGGGCGTCCCGATGGCCTGGTTCGAGTTCGGGAACGTCGACACCGACGGCGCGTAGGTGCCGAGGTCCCGACCGCCCCGCTCGATGCGCACATCGGCGGAGACGGTCGTCTTCTGCGCCGAGCGCGTGGTGCGGCTCCCCTCGTACGTGAACCGGTAGCCGTCGACGGTCACCGATGCGTCTCGGCGCAGACGGATCTCGGCCTTCGAGGCGAACGAGTTCGAGGCCGCGATCGCCACCGCGATGCAGACCACGCCGACGTGGACGGTCAGGCCGCCGTAACGCCGGGGGTTCGATGCGAGGGTGCGCCACGCGGCACGCGGACGGCCCACCCCGTCGGCCCGACTGCGGGCGCGCACCGTGCGCCAGGTCTCCTGCACGATCGCCGAGACCGCGAACGCGCCGAGGGCGAAGGCCAGCGCGGCCGGCAGCGATCGGGCGAGGAACACGAGGGTGCCGACGAAGAGGGCCCCGCCGATCCAGGCCGGCACGAGGAGACGGCGGCGCAGCACCTCACCGCTGGCGGCCCGCCACGGCAGCACGGGGGCGACCGCCATGAGGAAGAGGAGCGCGAGACCCAGCGGCACGGTCATCCGGTCGAAGTACGGCTCCCCCACCGAGAGTTGGGTGCCCTGGACCGCCTCCGCGACGAGGGGGAAGACGGTGCCGAGCAGGACGACGAATGCGAACGCCGCGAAGAGCAGGTTGTTCCCGAGGAACGCGGCCTCCCGCGAGAGTGCGGAGTCGATGCGCCCCGGCGCGCGCAGGCGATCCCCGCGCCACGCGATCAGCACGAGCCCGGATCCCGCGCACAGCGCGAGGAACGCGAGCAACCACCCGCCGATCGACGACTGCGAGAACGCGTGCACGGAGTTCACGACCCCGGACCGGGTGAGGAACGTGCCGAGGATCGTGAGACAGAAGGTCGCGATGACGAGCGAGAGGTTCCAGACCCGCAGCATCGCCCGCCGTTCCTGGACCATCACCGAGTGGATGAACGCGGTCGCGGTGAGCCACGGGAGCAGGGATGCGTTCTCGACCGGGTCCCACGCCCAGTAGCCGCCCCAGCCGAGCACCTCGTAGGACCACCAGGCCCCGAGCACGATGCCGACCGAGAGGAACCCCCACGCGATGAGCGTCGTGCGCCGGGTGTCGGCCAGCCACCCCTCGCCGACGCTGCCGACGATGAGCGAGGCCATCGCGAACGCGAACGGGACGGTGAAGCCCACGTACCCGAGGTACAGCATCGGCGGGTGGAACGCCATGAGCGGGTGGTTCTGCAGCAACGGGTTCGGTCCGCGACCGTCGATCGGCGCGCCACCCGGCGTGAGCTCGAACGGGTTCGCCGGACCGAGGACCAGCAGGAAGAAGAACAGCGAGACACCGAGCATGACCACGGTGGCCCACACGACGAGCGGCTCGGCGGACCGACCGCGGAAGTGTCGGACCGTGACCGCGATGTAGACCGCGAGGATCAGCACCCACAGCAGGATCGAACCCTCGAGCGCGGCCCAGAGCCCGGTGACGGTGAAGAGCAGCGGCGTCGAGCGGGCGTTGTTCTCGGCGACGTAGCGGATCGAGAAGTCGTGGGTCACGAGTGCCCACTCCATGACGCCGACCGCAACGACCGCGGCGAGCAGGATCGCGAGGACGCAGCGGCGTCCCGTGGCCAGCAGTCGCTCGTCACTGCGCCGCAGACCGAGCAGCAGGCTCGCGATCCCGACGATGGACGCGCCCGCGCCGATCGCGATCGCGAGGACGCCGATGGCCGACTTCACGGGCCCGCCTCAGCCGGCCGGCGGGAACGTCGTCGCCGACATCGAGGTCTCGTCGACCCCCACCTCCGGTGGCGTGTACTCCTCGCCGTGCTTGATCATGATGCGATCGGAGGCGAACGCCGCATCACGCCCGCTGCCCCACCGGCCCTCGCAGAGGACCGGTGCGCCGTCCTCGAACAACTGGGGCGGATCGCCCCGGTGCGCGACGGTGACCGTGCGGTCGCCGTCGGTGACGTCGAAGCGCACGCCGTCCTCGGTCTCGCGGATCGTGCCCGGGACCACCGCCCCGGCGAGTCGGAACCGCGCCGTGGTGTCACGGTCGGCGACGGCCTCGGAGACCGTCCGGTAGTAGACGACGTTGCCGGAGAGCGCCACGGCGAGCCCCACGATGACGACGACGGCGGTGGCACACAGGCCGACCGCGATCCAGGTGCGGCGCTTCGACCTCATCGATCACGCTCCGCAGCCTCGGCTCGCCGGGTCCGCACGACGATGCGCGCCACGTACCCGATGATCACCGCTGCGGTGAGCCCGTACGACACGATGACGAAGCCGGCGTCGGTCACGATGCGCTCCCCGATGCTGCGGCGACCCGGGCCTCGATGGCGGCGTCGAGCTCGCGATCGGCCAGACCCTCCTCGAGGGTGGCGAGCCGATACCGGTGGTCGAGCAGCGACAGGTAGAGCAGCGTGAAGGCCAGCACCCCGATCCAGAGGGTGAGCGCCATGACGCCCTCGATCTGCGGGTCGAGTTCCGGGTTGAACACCGTCGCCTCCTGGTGGAGCGTGCGCCACCAGTTCACCGAGAAGTGCACGATCGGGACGTCGATGAACACGATGAGCGCGGTGATCGCACTCCGCCGGGCCCGCACGGTGGGATCGGCCGGGATGGCTCGGAGCGCGAGCAGGCCGAGGTAGAGGAAGAAGAGCACGGCGGTGGTCACGAGCCGGGCGTCCCACGCCCACCAGACACCCCAGACCGGACGGCCCCAGAGCGACCCGAGGACGAGGGTGAGGCCGGTGAGGATGAGGCCGATCTCGGCCGAGGACCCGGCCACCCGGTCCCAGACCATCGAGCGGGTGCGGGGCACGAGCCAGAGCACCGAGGCGAGGGTGGTGACGAAGAAGGCGAGGTACATCGCCCAGGCCGCCGGGACGTGCAGGTACATGATCCGCTGCGCATCGCCCTGGAACCGGTCCGGCGGGGCGATGACGAGACCGAAGACGACCAGCGCGCCCATGGCGAGGACCGTGAGCACGTCGATGGTCCGCCCGAGCCCCTGCGGGAGCAGCCGGGAGCGCGGGTCGGCCCCGGTGACCGTGGCGTTCATGCGTCCTCCCACAACGGCCCGAAGGCGAGCATCCCGACTCCCGTGTAGAGCAGTGCGAACACCACGAGCAGCGCGACCCACGGCCAGGCGTCCGCCGTGGCGCCGTCGAGGGCGTCCTCGAAGGCGCGGGTGGCGCCGAGCATCACCGGAGCCAGCACCGGGAGGAGCAGCAACGGCAACAGGGTCTCGCGTGCCCGCAGCCCGGCTGCGAGTACGCCGTACAAGGTACCGGTCGATGCCAATCCGAGGGTCGCGGCGACCGAGGTGGCGAGCAGGACCGCCCCGCCCCGCAGGTCCACGCCGTAGAGCGCGACGACGGCGAGACCGAGCACGACCTCGAGAGCCAGGAGCTGCACCACGATGGCGGCCGCCTTGCCGAGGAACACCGAGGCGGGGTCGAGGCCGGCGAGGCGCAGGCCGTCCCGGGCGCCGTGGGCCTGCTCCACCGCGAAGGCCCGCCCGATGGCCAGCAGCGCGGCGAGGAGGACCGCGATCCAGAACAACCCGGGCGCGACCCGGGCGAGGACCCCACGGTCGGGGTCGAGGGCGAACGCGAAGAGGAGCACGACGATCGCGCCGAAGGGCAGGACCTGGGCGAGCAGCACCCGCGACCGGGCCTCGATGCGCAGGTCCTTCGCAGCGACGAGCCGCACCTCGGCGAGCAGGTTCACGCCGCCTCCACCGGGTAGGCGCGCCCGCCGCGCACGACGACCTCGCGGTCGGCGAGCGCCCGGGTGCGGTCGAGTTCGTGGCTGGCGACGAGGACCGTGCGCCCCTCGGTCCGTGCGTCCCGCAGCAGCGCGTCGAGCACCTCCCGTCCCTCGGCGTCCAGGCCGGCGTGCGGCTCGTCGAGGAGCAGCAGCTCCGGTTCGCGGCCCAGCGCGACGGCGCCTCGCCCTCGCCGTCGCTGTCCCGCCGAGAGCCGTGCGTGGACGACGTCGGCGATCGACTCGAGGCCGAGTCGGGTCATCGCCGCATCGGCCGCGGCCGCGTCACGTCCGGCGGCGCGGGCGGCGAAGCGCAGGTTCTCGCGCACCGTGAGGTCGTCGTAGCAGCAGGTGTCGTGCCCGACGAGTGCGAGCCGTCGGCGGTGCGACCGCCGGTCCACCCCCAGGTCGGTACCCAGGACCGTCGCCTCCCCCGAGTGCAACGGGAGCAGGCCCGCGAGGAGCTTGAGCAGTGTCGTCTTCCCCGCGCCGTTGGGGCCGGACAACAGGACGACCCCGCCGGCGTCGAGGTCGAGGTCGAGGCCGGCGAGCGCAGGGAACCGCCCGAGCAAGCACACGGCGGTACGGAGTCGAACCACGCTGGACACCGGGGTCAAGGGTAGGGACGCATCGCGGTCGGCGGCGAACCCACGGGGCCTAGGCTCGGGCACCGTGCGGAGGATCGTCAGCGGGACCGGGCGGGTCCTCATCGTCGTCGGACTCCTCCTCCTCGCCTTCGCCGGCTACCAGCTCTGGGGCACCGGGGTGTACGAGTCCCGGGCCCAGCAGTCGCTGCGCTCCGAGTTCACCGACGCGCTCGCCACCACCACGACCACCGCCCCCGGATCGGCCCCGGCGGTGGAGATCCCGCCACCGACCGGCGAGGCGATCGCGGTGATCCGCATCCCCCGCATCGGGGTCGATCGGACCGTGGTGCAGGGCGTGACGCGCGCCGACCTGCGCAAGGGCCCGGGCCACTACCCGGGCACCCCGCTGCCGGGCGAGATCGGCAACGCGGCGATCGCCGGCCACCGCACCACCTACGGCGCGCCCTTCAACCGCCTCGACGAACTCGAGCCGGGTGACCGCATCGAGGTCCGGACGCTCGTCGGCTCGTACACCTACGCCGTGCGCGAGCAGCGCATCGTGAGGCCGACCGAGGTCAGCGTCATCGCCCCGACCCCGGGGCCGACCCTCACGCTCACGACCTGCCATCCGAAGTTCTCGGCGGCCAAGCGCCTCATCATCCACGCGGACCTCGTGGCCGAGCCGAGCGATCCGCCGCGTCCGGCGGTCGAGACCCCGCCGGACGCCGCGGCACCGACCCTCGAGGACGCCCAGGCGCCCGCCGATCGCGGCGGGGCCATCCTGTGGGCGATGATCACCCTCCTCGTCGGCCTCGCGTGGTGGTGGATCTACCGGCGTCGCCGGCACTGGACGACCTGGGTCCTCGGGTTCCTCCCGTTCGCACTCGTCTGCTTCGTGTGGTTCGGCCACCTCGATCGAGCGCTGCCGAGCGGGCTCTGACCGATCGCTAGCGCCCCGGCCCGGCGCGTCCTAGCGTCGGCGACCATGACGGGCGTGGTGAACCACCTGCAGCAGGCGTGGCTGGCCGGCGTGTTCGCGCCGGTCGCCGACGAGCTCGACGTCGCGGACCTCGAGGTCACCGGCACGCTGCCCCCGGGCCTGCGCGGGTCGTACGTGCGCACCGGGCCGAACCCCCGGTTCGAGCCGATCGGCCGCTACCACATCTTCGACGGTGACGGCATGCTCCACGCGGTCACCCTCGACGGGGGTCGCGCGTCGTACCGCAACCGTTGGATCCGCTCCGCCGGGCTCGCGGCCGAGGAGCGCGCCGGGCGCGCGCTCTACGGCGGCATGTTCGAGCAGGTGTACCCGGACGCGAGCGAGGTCGGCGACGCCGGGGCGATGAAGAACACCGGGAACACCCACATCGTGCGGCACGCGGGTCGGATCTACGCGCTCATGGAGGCGGCGAAGCCGACCGTCATCGGACCCGACCTCTCGACCCGCGGCGAGTGGGACTTCGACGGGCGCCTGCGGACCGCGTGCACCGCGCATCCGAAGATCGATCCGGAGACCGGCGAGATGCTGTTCTTCGGGTACCTCCCGCGCCTCACGTACCACGTGGTCGCGGCGGACGGCACGCTCGTGCGCAGCGTGCCGATCGAGACCGAGCACCCGACGATGATGCACGACTTCGTCACCACCCGCGACCACGTCGTGTTCCTCGACGCCCCGGCGGTCATGGACTTCGCCTCGTTCTTCGAGGGCGGGCCCCTCGCGTCCTGGCGCCCCGAGTGCGGCACCCGGGTCGGCGTCATGGCGCGCGACGGCGGGTCGGACGACGTCCGCTGGTTCGAGATGGACACCACCTGGGTCGCGCACTTCCTCAACGGGTACGAGGACGACGGCGGCCTCGTGGTCGAGGGGTGCGCGATGGACGAGTTCAACTTCGGCCTCGCGGCCGACGGGCGGGCCGCGGCGGCCGAGGGTGTGCTCTCGCGCATCCGCATCGACCTCGCCTCCGGTGCGGTCACCCGCGAGGCGCTCGACGATCGCGTCGGCGACTTCCCCCGCATCAACGACGACCACAACGGGCTGCCGCATCGTTACGGCTACGTGGCCTGGTACGCCGGCGACTCGACCGAGAACGGCTTCGACGCGATCGTGAAGTACGACCTGCGGGCGGGCACGAGCGAGGAGTTCGTGTTCCCGGGCTGCACCGTCGGCGAGTTCGCCTTCGCCCCCGATCCGGCGGGCACCGCCGAGGACGACGGGTGGCTCGTGGGCTTCGTGCACACCGCGGACGCGAGCGCGTCGGACCTGTGCGTGTTCGACGCGCACGCGGTGGCCGCGGGTCCGATCGCCCGTGTCCACATGCCCCGCCGGGTGCCCTTCGGCTTCCACGGCAACTGGTTCGCCGCCGACTAGCGGCCCCGGAACTCGGGCGGGCGCTTCTCGTCGAACGCGGCGAGGCCCTCCTGCAGGTCGTCGCTCGTGAACGCGCGCTCCTCGAGCGCCCGGAGTTCCACGATCGCCTCGGGGGTCAGGCCGCGGGCGACCAGGTTGAGCGCATGCTTGTGGCCGCGCACCGTGAGCGGCGCGAGCCGGGCGAGTTCATCCCCCCAGGCGAGGGCGGCGTCGAGCGCATCCTCGGCCCGGCGGTGCACGAGGCCGGCCTGCTCGGCGGCGTCGACGTCGAGGGTGGCCGCGGCGAGCAGCACGTCGCGGGCGACGCCCGGGCCGACGAGTCGCTCGAGCCGGGCGATGTTCGGCGAGGACAGCACGACGCCGAGCCGGGCGGCCGGGATCGCGAAGCGGGCGCGCGGGCCGACGACCCGGAAGTCGCAGGCCACCGCGAGCTGCATCCCCGCGCCCATCGCCGGGCCGTTCACCGCGGCGATGACGGGCAGCGGGTGCTCCACGATCGACTGGAGCAGCCGGTCGAAGGCCGGTCGGAAGGAGTCACCGCCACCGTGCTCGATCCCGCCGCCGTCACCGCCGGTGTCCGCGGCTCGGCGCGCGAGGTCCGCCCCCGAGCAGAACGCGCTGCCCTCGCCGGTGACGACGACCGCGCCGACGACGTCCACGTCGATCCGACCCAGGTGGTCACCCAGCACGTCGCAGAGTTCGGCGTTCAGCGCGTTGCGCCGCTCCGGCCGGTCGATCGTCGCGAGCGCGACCCGATCCCGCACCTCGAAGCGGATCATGATTCGTCGATGAGGGCGATGAGGTCGCCCTCCCGCACCGTCTGGCCCTCGGTGACGTGCAGTTCCCGCACGATGCCGGGCGTCTCGGTCACGACGGGGATCTCCATCTTCATCGATTCGAGGATGACGATCTCGTCCCCCTCGGCGACCGCCCGGCCCTCGTCGACCACGACCTTCCAGACGTTCGCCGTGATCTCGGCGCGGATCTCGACCATGGCGGCGCACCCTAGCGCCGGGTCGCGGCGGCGCCGGGCGTAGCCTCGCCACCATGACGGGGATCGACCGCGACCGCCTGGCGGACCTCCACGCGCGCGAGGAGATCCGCTTCGCCGACACCCACCCGCGTTCGGCCGCACTCGCCGACGAGGCACGTACCTCGCTGCTCGGCGGGGTGCCGATGAATTGGATGGCCCGGTGGCCCGGACGGTTCCCGGTGTTCGCCGATGTCGCGGCCGGCTCCCACATCACCGACGTCGACGGCAACACGTACGTCGACCTGTGCCTCGGCGACACCGGCGCCATGACCGGCCACTCCCCCGGGCCCTCGGTGGCTGCGGTCGAACGACGGGCTCGCAGTGGGATCTCGATGATGCTGCCCACCGAGGACGCCGCATGGGTCGGACGAGAGATGACCCGACGGTTCGGGCTCACCCGGTGGCAGTTCGCGACGAGTGCGACCGACGCCAACCGCTTCGCGCTGCGCATCGCCCGCGCACTCACCGGACGCCCCAAGGTGCTGGTGTTCAACTGGTGCTACCACGGCACGGTGGACGAGACCCTCGTCACGCTGCACCCCGATGGCACCCTGCGGCCGCGGGAGGGACACATCGGCCCGCCCGTCGATCCGGCACTCACGACGAGCGTGGTCGAGTTCAACGACCTCGGAGCGCTCGAGCGGGCGCTGGCCGTCGGCGACGTGGCGTGCGTCCTCGCCGAACCGGCGATGACGAACATCGGCATCATCCACCCGGACCCCGGATTCCACGCTGCGCTGCGCGACCTCACGCGGCGCACCGGGACGCTGCTCATCATCGACGAGACCCACACGATCTGCACCGGACCGGGCGGCTTCACCGCGGCGCACGGGCTCGAACCCGACCTGCTCACGATCGGCAAGCCGCTCGCCGGCGGGATCCCGGCCGCCGCGTTCGGGCTGAGTGAGGCCGTGGCCGCCCGCATCCTCGACGCCGCCACCGGCGACGACTGCGACGTGAGCGGCATCGGCGGCACGCTCGCCGGCAACGCGCTCACCCTCGCCGCCATGCGGGCGACCCTCGGCGAGGTGCTCACCGATGCGGCCTTCGCCCACATGATCCCCCTCGCCGAGCGGTGGACCGACGGCGTCCAGGGCGTGATCGATGCGCACGGCCTGCCCTGGAGCGTGACGCGTCTCGGCGCCCGGGCCGAGTACTGGTTCCTCCCCGAG
>JBEAXD010000176.1:0-4641 GCA_041159995.1 Actinomycetota bacterium
GGGCGGGCGGTCGAGGGCGGGTCGACCATCACGCAGCAGTACGTGCGCGCCGTGCTGCTCACCCCGGAGCGCAACCTGGAGCGCAAGATCAAGGAGGCGGTGCTCGCGGTCCAACTCGAGCGCCAGTACTCCAAGCGCACGATCCTCGAGCGATACCTCAACCTCATCTACTTCGGCAACGGTGCCTACGGCGTGCAGGCGGCGGCCCAGACCTACTTCGGCCGGGACGCCCGCGACCTCGATCTGGCCCAGTCCGCGATGCTCGCCGGGATCATCCGCGCCCCCGGCGACTACGACCCGTACGAACGGCCCGAGGCCGCGCTGGCCCGGCGGAACGAGGTCCTCTCCCGCATGGCCGAACTCGAACGGGCCGACCGGACGGCGGTGGAGGCCGCGCTCGCCGCGCCGCTCGGCGTGGTCCCCGAACCGACCGATGCCCGCAACGCGGCTCCGCACTTCATCGACCGGGTGCGGGAGTTCATCGTGAGCACCGAGGCGTTCGGTCCGACCCGTGCTGCCCGCGAACGCCTGCTGTACGAGGGCGGACTCCGCATCGAGACCACCCTCGACCCTCGGGCACAGGCGGAGGCCCTCGCCGCGGTGCAGCGCACGCTCGTACGGCCGGAGACGGATCCGGCCGCCGCGGTCGTGGCCATGGATCCGCGCAACGGGCACGTGCTCGCGTACGTGGGCGGGCCCGATTACTACGGCGGACGGGCCTGGGCTCGGTACGACCTGGCCGGGCAGGGCAGCCGATCGGCGGGCTCCACGTTCAAGCCCTTCGTGCTCGCGGCGGCCCTCGAGGACGGGATCCCGATGACGAGGGACTACAGCGCTCCGGGCGAACTCGCGATCCCGATCCGGGGGCAGACGCCCTGGGTCGTGCGCAACTACGACGGGCAGGGCTCCGGCCGGATGGATCTCGCCGAAGCCACCGTGCGATCGGTCAACACCGTGTACGCGCAGCTCATCATGGATGTGGGAGCCCAGCCGGTCGTCGACCTCGCGGCCCGGATGGGGGTCCGATCGAAGCTCGGTGCCTTCCCGTCGGCGGCGCTCGGGACGAACGGCGTCACGGTCATCGACATGGCGAGCTCGTACGCCACCCTGGCGGCCGACGGGTCCCACATCGACCCGGTGTTCGTGACTCGGGTCGCCGACTCGACGGGGCGCGTGCTCTGGCGGGCGCGTCCCGAACGGACGCGGGTGCTCCCGGCCCGGACCTCGCGAGCGGTGACGGCGGTGCTCGAGGATGTCGTCGAACGGGGCACCGCGGTGAACGCGAGGATCGGACGACCCGTCGCGGGCAAGACGGGAACCGGCGAGGAGTGGTCCGACGCGTGGTTCGTCGGGTACACCCCGGAGTTCGTCGCCGCGGTGTGGGTCGGGTTCCCCGACGCCGCCCGCACGATGCGCCCGCCGGCCACCCGGATCACCGTCACCGGCGGCTCGTGGCCGTCCCAGATCTTCCAGGGGCTCGCCGGGGCGTACCTCGCCGAGACCCCCGCCTCCGACTTCCCGAGCCCGGTGCCGCCCGATCCCGACGAGGTCGTACCCACCGGACCGACCGGACCGGGCCTCGCCTCCGTCATCGGCCTCGAGGTGGACACCGCGAGCCGACTGCTGGTCGACGCCGGCCTGCGGGTGCGGATCGTCGAGGCGTCCAGCCGGGCCGTGGCGGCCGGACGGGTCATCTCGCAGTCACCGAACGCTCGGTACCTCGTGCGCCCCGGCGATCTCGTGACCCTCACGGTCTCGAGCGGGCCCCCTGCGGTCGTCGCGGTACCGAGCGTGCTCGGCCTCAGCGCGGCCGAGGCGGTCGCTGCACTCGCCGACGCCGGCTTCCAGGCGCAACTGCGCCTCGAGGCCGAACCACCGCCGGGCGACCCGGCCCGCGCCGGCCGGGTCTGGAAGCAACTGCCCTCCGGCGGATCGACGCAGGCGGTCGACGAGGCGATCGTCGTCTGGGTGAACCCCTAGCGGTTCAGCGCACGCGCACGGGCAGACGGTCGAACCCGCGCAGCACGATCCGACCGTTGCGAACGGGCTCTCCGGCCGGTTCGAGCGTCGGGAGCCGGCGGGCGAGCGTACCGAGCGCGATCCGACCCTCGAGGCGGGCCAACGCCGCACCCAAGCAGTGGTGGATCCCGTTCCCGAACGACAGGTGAGCCCCGGCGCCCTCCCGGCCGAGGTCGAGCACGTCCGCCGTCGGGCCCCAGCGCTCCGGATCGTGGTTCGCGGAGCCGACACAGGTGAGGACGAACTCCCCGGCCTCGATGTGCTCACCACGGATCTCGGTCGGCTCGAGGATGATGCGCCGGGAGTACTGCACCGGGGAGTCCCATCGCAGCAGTTCCTCGGTCGCATTCGCCGCGAGGTCGACGGAGGCCGCGAGACGGGCCCGCTCCGCCGGGTGGCGCAGCAGCGCGTCGGTACCGTTCCCGATGAGGTTCACGGTCGTCTCGTGGCCCGCGACGTACAGCAGCACGGTCTGGTCGAGGAGCTCGTCGTCGTCGAGCTGCTCGCCGTCGTCCTCGGCCCGGATGAGCAGCGAGAGCAGCCCGTCGTCAGGGTGAGCCCGTTTGTCCGCGATGCGCTCCGAGCAGTACGCACGCAGGTTCCTGCTCGCGCCCCCCGCGGCGAGGATCTCGTCCTCGTTCAACAGCGGGTCGAGCGTCTTCACGAGTGCGTGGGACCACTCCCGCACCATCGGTGCATCCTCGGGCGGCATGCCGAGCATCTCGGTGATGACCGCGAACGGGATCACGAACGCGAGATCATCGATGATGTCCCCACCACCATCGGCTGCGATCCCGTCGATCGATTCGTCCACCAACCGCTGGACGTAGGGCTCGAGCGCCGCGACCGTCCGGGGGGTGAACGCCTTGGTGAAGATGCGTCGGATGCGATCGTGGTCGGGTGGATCGAGGTTGAGGATCGCCCGTTGGCCGCCCTCGCGCGCGTCCCCCAACCGTTCGAGCATCTCCGAACGGAGCGACGGCCTGGCGTTCCGGTCCTCGACGCTCGTCCGTGGGTCGCGCAGCAGGGCCTGCGCATCGTCGTAGCGGAAGAGGGTCCAACCGCCGACGAGGTTCCGGTGCACCGGCTCGCTCTCGCGCATGCGCCGGTACGTGGGGACCGGATCGGCCATGACCTCCGGGTCGTACGGGTCGAACTGCAGCTCGTCCACGCGGGCGAACCTACTCGCCGCGCTCAGCCCAGCCGGGCGCGCTGCGCGGCGAGCAGGTCCTGCACCGACGTGAACTGCGCCGCCACGGCCACCGGCCCGGCGCCCCCCGGGGTGGTGCGCCGCGTGACGGCAACCCCGGGACCGAGCAGTTCGAGTGCGTCGGGGCCGAGCTCGGGCTCCGCGGCGACGAGGTCGGCCATCGTCCCCTCGCCGGCGAGCGCGCGCCGCACGACCGATCCGACGATCGCGTGGGCGTCCCGGAACGGCATCCCCCGCTCGACGAGGTACTCGGCGAGGTCGGTGGCCGCGGCCGTCGGCACATCGGCGGCCGCCCGCATCCGCTCGTCGACGAACACAACGCTCGCCATGAGTCCGGTCATCGCGGAGAGCGTGAGTGCGCAGGTGTCGATGGCATCGAAGAGCGGCTCCTTGTCCTCCTGCAGGTCTCGGTTGTAGGCGAGCGGGAGGCCCTTGAGCGTGGCGAGGAAGCCGGTCAGGTCGCCGAGCACGCGACCGGCCTTGCCGCGCGCGAGTTCGGCGATGTCCGGATTCTTCTTCTGCGGCAGCATCGACGAGCCGGTCGAGTACGCGTCGGGGAGTCGGACGAACCCGAACTCCTCGCTCGACCACAGCACGATCTCCTCGCCGATGCGAGAGAGGTGGATCTCGAGGAGGCTCGCGGCGAAGAGGGTCTCGGCCACGAAGTCGCGATCGGACACCGCATCGAGCGAGTTCTCGAAGCGGCCGGCGAAGCCGAGCGCGGCGGCGGTCGCGTCGGGGTCGAGTGGGAGGCTCGACCCCGCGAGCGCGCCCGCACCGAGCGGCGAGACGTCGGCCCGGTCGCCCGCCGCGAGGAACCGGTCGAGGTCCCGGCCCAACGCCCAGACGTGCGCGAGCAGGTGGTGGGCGAGGAGCACCGGCTGGGCCCGCTGGAGGTGGGTGTACCCGGGCAGGTACGTGTCGCCCGCGCCCTCGGCCCGGGCGACGAGCACCTCCTGGAGCGCGTGGATGCGCCCGGCGATGGCCCGCGTCTCGCGACGCGTCCAGAGCCGTAGGTCGGTGGCGACCTGGTCGTTGCGCGACCGGCCGGTGTGGATCCTGGCCCCCGCCGGGCCGGCGAGTTCGGTGACCCGCCGCTCGACCGCGGTGTGGATGTCCTCGTCGCTCTCGACGAAGACGAAGGAACCGTCCGCGAGTTCGGCCTCGACCGTGTCCAGGGCGCCGAGCACCGCGGCACCCTCGTCGCCGGTGAGCAGCCCCACCGTGACGAGCATGCCGACGTGCGCGCGCGAACCCGCGAGGTCGTCGGCGGCGAGGCGTCGGTCGAAGGGCAGGCTGACCGTGAAGGCGAGCAGCTCCTCAGCGGGGCCCTCACCGAAGCGGCCGTGCCAGAGCGGCTGGCCCTCGCTCACACGACACCGCCGGGCCGCTGCCGCTTCGACCAGGTCTCG
>JBEAXD010000237.1:0-14150 GCA_041159995.1 Actinomycetota bacterium
CGGGTGGCCCAACGGCTGCAGCTCACCGAGGTGCTCCAGGTCGCCGAGGCCCTCGAGTACCTCCACCTCGTGTACCAACCGGTCGTGGACCTCACGACCGGCCGGGTCGTCGGCGCCGAGGCGCTCGCGCGCTGGGACGCGCCGATGACCGGGCCCGTGCCGCCCGAGCGTCTCATCCGCATCGCGGAGCGGATCGGGGTCATCGACCTCGTGACCGAGCACGTGATCGCGACCGCGCTGCGCGACACGACCGAGCGGTTCGCACCGAGCTCCCCGGAGTTCCGCATCGCCGTCAACCTCTCCGGGCCGTACCTCGGCACGCCCGATGTCGCCGCTCGAGTGCTGGCCATCGTCGACCGCTCGGGCCTCGAGCGTCGGCACGTGTGCTTCGAGATGACCGAGGGTGTGGTGTCCCAGGGCGTCACGGTCCTCACGGCCCTGCGAGCACTGCGGGACGCCGGGTTCGCACTCGAGATCGACGACTTCGGCACCGGGTACTCGTCGTTCGCCCGGCTGCGCGACCTCCCGTTCACCGGCATCAAGGTCGACCGGTCCTTCGTGGCCGGGATCGACGGCGACCCGGTGGCCCAGGCGCTCGTCGCCGCGCAGGCCGACGTCGCCGCGAGCCTCGGGCTCAGCGTGGTCGCCGAGGGCGTCGAGACCGAGGCCGAGCGCGACACCCTCGTGGCGCTCGAGGTCGGGCTCGGACAGGGCTACGGCCTGTACCGCCCGATGTCGGCGGACCGACTCGCCGACCTGCTCGCCGCCGCCTCGACCTGACGCCGCCTACTCGAGCATCGTCGGCGGCCCCTCCGGGCTGGGCGCCGGATCCTCGTCGTCGGTCGCATCGGTGTCGTCCTCGGTGGTATCCGGGGCCGGCTCGTCGGCCCGACGGGTCTTCGCCGGACCGAGCGCGTCCAACGCCTCCCGCAGGCCCGCGTAGGACGGGTCCTCGTTGAGGATCGTCTCGAGGTCCTTGCGGGCCGCGGCGAAGCGCCGCTGTTCGACCGAGCACTGCGCGCGGGCGAAGAGCGCGAGGTGGCGGACCAGCGGACTGCGCTTCTTCGAGCGCAGCGCGGCGCGGAACGACTCCCGGGCCGCGTCGAAGTAGCCCTGCTCCCGGAACGCGATCCCGCGGTAGACGAGCAGGAGTGCCGTGAGGTCGTCCGCGTTCGTGACTCCGGTCGTGAGATCGACGACGTCGGGCCAACGCTCGAGCGCGATCCAGAGTTCGGCCAGGGACAGCGCGCTCACCTCGTCGCGCTCGAGCCTCGCCACGTACTCGGCCGCCTCCTCGATCCGCCCGAGTGCCTGGAGCGTCTCGACGTAGAGGAGGGCGAGGCCGTCGCGGCTCATGGGCAACTCGGCGCCGACCTGTTCGGTGATCGGTACGAAGGTGTGCAGGCCGGGCGTGTACTTCGCGATGAACCCGTCGGTCGCCGGATCGCCGGCGGCCAGTGCGGCGTAGATGGCCCGCGCCCGGAGTTCGAGGCCCGCGTCGTCCTCGCACGGCGCGGCGATCGCGAGGAGCGCGTTGGCGGCGAGGGTGTACGGGCCACCATCCATCGCGATCGCCTCGAGGGCAGGGGCGTCCTGCGCGGCGAGGGCCCGGTGCAGGGCCTTCTCGCCCTTGGGTGCGAACCAGCCCGGGCGACGGGTCCGCAACGACGTCGCGATCGCCTCGGCCGCCGTGCCCCGGATGGTGGCGGGTTCGCCGGAGGGCTGCGGTTCGGGATCGGCCCTGCGCCGCGGCGGACGCCCCGACCGGGACGAACCCCCGCCCCGTGCGTCCTGGAAGTACATCCCCGTCCCCGGGATCCCGAGGCTCGCCGTGCGTCGACCGCGCGAGTTCACCGTGTAGTTGAGCGGACCCTTGCCCACGGTGAGGCCGACCGAACCCCGGTTGAGTCGGAACCGCACGCCGGGTGCGATGCGGAACGAGCGATTGATGCGGAACGCCATGGCTGCCCCTCTGGCCGTCGACCGGGATCCCATCGTGGCCCAACGCGTGGCTCCGGGCACACCCGGCCCGGATCGGGATCCGGTCCGGGCGTTGCGCCCCGGTGGGATCGGCCCGACGGGGCTGGATAGTTTCGGTCCATGCTCGACGTCACCGCCCCCGCCGACGAGATCGGCATCACCTCCATCGCCGCGGCCGCCCGCGCCGCGACCCGCGGTCTCGGCGGTGACGGCGACGCCGCCGGTCACCTCGTGCGACTGCTGGCCGAGGACGCCCGGCGACGCCTCGCCGGGGGTGAGGAGGCGGCGACGATCGAGATGCACATCGCCGAGGAGGGCACCGAACTCGCGATCACGCTGCGGGACCGGGGCGCGCCGATCGCCGGACCGCCCTCGAGCGTGCTCGCCCTGCTGGAGCTCGGTGCGGCGTCACGGATCGACGGACAGCACGACGCCCACGGCAACGTGATGCACATCCGGCTCGCCCTGCCCGAGCACCACGCGGTCGTCGAGCACGGCGAGGTGGAGGTGCTCGACGAGCAGTCCGCGCTCAGTGAGGAGCACCACATCGTGCGCCCGCTCACGGCGGTCGATGCGGACGGGCTCACCCAGGGGATCTACCGGACCTACGGATGGACCTACCCCAACCCGGCCTTCTACTACCCGGAGCGGATCGCCGCGGAGCTCGCTTCCGAGAACCGCATCGGTCAGGTCGCGGTCTCCGACTCGGGCGAGGTCGTGGCGCACTGGGGAGCGGTGTGGATCGGTCCGAGCATCGTGGAGACCGGTGGCACCTTCACCGATCCGCGGTTCCGACGGCGCGGGCTCGCCCAGGAACTCGGCGACCGGCTGCTCGCGCAGCTCCAGCACCTCGGGGTCGAGGGTCGCCTCCGCGAGCCGGTGCTCACCCACACCGCCACGCAGCACATCGCGGTCCAGGACGGTGCGACCTTCGTGGGGATCCGCCTGCATGACCACATGCCCTTCCAGCAGGTGGGTATCACCGACGGGCTCATGCACGACCGAGCGTCGCTCTCGGTCGCGTACTCGGCGCTGCGCCCGCTCGCACCGGCCACGGTGTGGGTGCCCGAGGTCTACCGGCGGTTCCTCGAGCACATCCTCGACGGCACCGACTGGAACCGCACGATCGGTACCGATCCGGGTGCCACCGACTGGCCCGCCCGCAGCCACTCGTCCTCCACCTACGACACCGACGAACGCCTCGGTGACATCACGGTCGATGTGATCGGCGATGACCTCGTCGACGTCCTCGACGCCACGATCGAGCAGATGCGGCACTCCGGCGCCGCGGTGGTCCGGGTCAACCTGCCGGGCAACGACCCGGCACTCGCCGTGCTCGGGGCGGGTCTGCCCGATCTCGGTCTCGGTTTCAGCGTCTACGTCCCGGGCCTCCTGCCGTCCGGGGACGCGGTCACGCTCGAGTGGCTCGATGATCCGGAGGTCGACACCTCACCGTTCCACTTCGTGAACGAGGAGGTCGAGACCCTCGCCCGCATGATCATCGAGCAGGCGGCCGAGGTCGGGACGCGGGGCTCGCGCCTGCGCCGCCGCGCCGCCCGTCGGGCCCAGGCGCGCGTGGTCGGAGCAGCGTCGACGCCCGACGTCTGACGCCTCTAGGCTCGACCGCATCGGCGGGGAGGGCCCATGACTGCGATCGATGATCGTCCGGCGAGCCGGAGCATCTACCTCGAGGGCGCGTTCGCGCCGGTCGATCGCGAGATCGAGGCGATCGACTGCGCGGTGATCGGTGAGATCCCTCGGGACCTCGCCGGGGTCTACGTCCGCAACGGTTCGAACCCGCGGCACGAGCCGAAGGGGCGGTACCACTGGTTCGACGGCGACGGCATGCTCCACGCCCTCCACCTCGAGGACGGCCGCGCGCACTACCGCAACCGTTGGGTGCGCACCGAGGCCTTCGCGATCGAGGACGCGGCGGGCGAGGCGGTCTGGAGCGGCATCAACGAGCGTCCGAACTTCTCGCATCCGGGCGGGCCGTTCAAGGACACGGCGAACACCGACCTCGTGTTCCACGCGGGCCGGCTCCTCGCCCTCTGGTGGCTCGGCGGCCCGTGCTACGACGTGGCGCTGCCGTCACTCGAGACGAACGGTCGCTTCGACTTCCACGGCACGCTCGCCGGGCTGTCCGCCCACCCGAAGGTCGACCCGGTCACCGGCGAGATGATGGTCTTCGACTTCGACGTGCTCCCGCCGTACCTCACCTACGGCGTCGTCGGCCGTGATGGCCGCCTCGCCCACCACACGGAGGTCGAACTCGACGGCCCCCGTCTGCTGCACGACATCGCGATCACCGAGCACCACACGATCCTCTGCGACTTCCCGCTCATGTGGGACCCCGAGCACCTGGCGCGCGGCCGCACGAAGGTGATGTTCGACCGGGACCTCCCGGCTCGCTTCGGGATCCTGCCCCGGGACGGGGACGGCACGAGCGTGCGGTGGTTCGACGCGTCGAGTTGCTACATGTACCACACGATCAACGCGTGGGAATCGGGTGACGAGATCGTGCTGGTCGGGTGCCGCATCGCCGATCCGCTCGCGAGCGTCGACGACGCGGACTCGGTCCCGCGCATCGATGTCTTGCGACTCGAGCCCTACCTCCACGAGTGGCGGTTCGATCTCACGACCGGAGCGACCCGGGAGCGCGTGCTCGACGACGTCATGACGGAGTTCCCGCGCATGGACAACCGATCCCTCGGTCGGCGGTCCCGGTACGCCTACGCGCCGCGGATCGCCACGGCGCCGGCGCTGCTGTTCGACGGCTTCGTGAAGTACGACACCGAGTCCGGCGCGTCGGTCCACCACGGGTACGGCGAGGGCCGGTTCGGCGGTGAGACCGTCTTCGCGCCCCGGGTCGGTTCGACCGGGGAGGACGACGGTTACGTGCTCACCTTCGTGGCCGACGCCCGGGACGGCACGTCCGAGTGCGTGATCGTCGACGCCCGTGACGTGGGTGCGGGGCCGGTCGGCCGCGTGGTCATCCCGCAGCGCGTGCCGATCGGGTACCACTCGTGGTGGGTCGGGGCCGAGGAACTCGGGTGAACGGGGTCCGCGTCCTCGGGGGAGCCCAGACGGACTTCATCCGCAACTGGACCCGCGAGGGTCTCGACCTCGCGACGATGATCCGCGAGGTCGTGCAGGACGCGCTCACCGATGCCCGCCTGGAGGCCTCCGAGATCGGGGTGGGGCACGTCGGGAACTTCGCGGGCGAGATCTTCACCGGGCAGGGCCACCTCGGCCCCCTGCTCGTGGAGGCGGACCCGGCCTTCGACGGCCTCCCCACCTCGCGCCACGAGGCCGCCTGCGCATCCGGCAGTACGGCGCTGCTGGCCGCGATGGCCGACCTCGAGGCGGGTCGGTACGAGACGGCGCTCGTCGTCGGGGTCGAGATGATGCGCAACGTGCCGAGCGCGCAGGCGGTCACGAACCTCGGGGCCGCAGCCTGGGTGCCCTACGAGACCGATGGGGTCCCGATGGTGTGGCCGAGCGTGTTCGCCGCCCTCGGGGACGAGTACGACAAGCGGTACGGCCTCGACGACCGTCACCTCGCGATGCTCGGACGCTCGTCCTTCGAGGCGGCGCGCCGCAACCCGCGGGCCCAGACGCGGGCGTGGGAGTTGAGCGAGGAGTCCTTCGAGCCGGACGACCGCACGAACCCGGTCGTGGTCGGACGGCTCCGGCGCCACGACTGCTCCCAGATCACCGACGGCGCCGTCGCGGTGGTGCTCGCAGCACCGGCGTACGCGGCGCGCTGGGCCGAGCGACGCGGCGCCGCCCTCGACGACGTGCCCAGGATCAGCGGCTGGGGGCACCGCACGGGTCGCATGACCCTCCCGGCGAAACTCGAGGCGTCCGCGGACGCGGAGTACGTGCTGCCCCACGTGCGGGCGACGGTGACGGACGCGTTCGCCCGCGCCGGCATCCCCGACGTGGGGGCGGTCGATGCGTTCGAGGTGCACGACTGCTTCACGACCACGCACTACATGGCGATCGATCACCTCGGCATCACCGCACCGGGCGCGTCCTGGCAGGCGGTCGAGGACGGCGCGACGCTCCTCGACGGCCCGCATCCGGTGAACCCGAGCGGCGGCCTCGTCGGGGTCGGGCACCCGGTGGGCGCGAGCGGGGTGCGGATGCTGCTCGACGGCGTCCGGCAGGTGACCGGAACCGCCGGGGAGTACCAGGTCGCCGGGGCGAGGCGCGCCGGCACCCTCAACATCGGCGGGAGCGCGACGACCGCGGTGTCCTTCATCGTCGAGACCGGTACGTGACCGACCTCCACGCCGGCGCCCCACTCCTGCCCGGCTCGCCTCCGGTCGGACGGATGAGCGGGCTCGTGGTCGACGCGACGCGTGCGGACCGGCTCCTGCCGGTCGAGTGCTGGTACCCGATCGACGCGTCGGACCCGGCCGCACCGACGGTCTACGAACTGCTGCCCGGCACCGGTTTCGTGAGCGCAGGTGCGTTCGACGCACCCCCCGCGCCGGGCCGTTCGCCGCTCGTGCTGTTCTCCCACGGGCGGACGGGCACCCGGATCGCCTACACGTTGCTGTGCGAGGCGCTCGCGGCCCGCGGCTGCGTGGTCATCTCGGCCGACCACCCCGGGGACACCCTCATCGACTTCGCGCTCGAGCTCGCGGTCGACGACGCGACGAACGAGCGACAGCGGGTCGCCGACGCCCGCCTCCTGCTCGATGCCGCGCTCGGCGGGGCCGAGGGCATCCCCGCGGAGGTGCGGGCGGCGATCGATCCCGACCGCGTCGCGGTCGCCGGTCACTCCTACGGCGGGTACACGGCGCTCGGGCTCGCGGCGGGCGCGTTCGACGAGCCCGATGGGCGCGTACGCGCCGTGGTCGGGCTGCAGGCCTACACCCGGGCCCTCTCCGACGAGGACCTCGCCCGCGTCGGCGTGCCGACGCTCCTGTCGGTCGCGGCGCGCGACACGACCACCCCGCCGGCGGTCGATGCGGATCGGCCGTGGTCCCGACTCGCGACACCCGACACGGTGCGCGTGGACGTCGCGGACGCGGCGCACCAGGCGTGCAGCGACGTCGGCCTCTACGCCGAACTCGCGCCGCGGGTGCCCGACCTCCCGCAGAACCTGCGCGACTACCTCGAGGGCACCGCGGCTGACACCCGGGAGCCCGGGATGCGGTCCTGGCGCGAGGCGGTCGCACTCCAGGCTCGGATCGCCGCCGGGTTCCTCGACGAGGTGCTCGCGATCGATCCGGCCCGGGGGGCCGAGACCCTCGCCGCGGTCGCGGCGGATCCCGCGGTCACGCTGCAGCGCCGACGCGCCTGAGCGTCAGCGGGACGTGAGGCCGAGGTCCTCGGCGAGGCGGGATCGTCGGACCTTGCCCATCGTGGTCGTCGGGATGGCGTCGACGTGGACGTACTCCTTCGGACGCTTGTGGGGTGCGAGGTGCTCACGGGCCCACGCATCGAGCGTGGCGTCGTCGGCGGTCCCGACGACCACGGCGCACACGCGGTCCCCCCAGCGTTCATCGGGCGTGCCGAAGACCGACACGTCCTGCACACCCGGTGCGTGCAGGAGCGCTCGTTCGATCTCGAGCGGGTAGACGTTCACACCGCCGGTGATGATGAGGTCGTCCCGGCGACCGTCGAGGAAGAGGTACCCGTCGGCGTCGAGGCTGCCGATGTCGAACACGCTGAAGGCTCCGTCCCGCCTGGCCTCGGCCGTGCGCCGGGGATCGCGCCTGTACTCGACGCGCGCGAACGGCGGCACGCGGCACCAGATGAGGCCGTCCTCGTCGATCGTGATCGTGCGGCCGGGCCGGGCCCGGCCGACGGTGCCGGGCCGGGCGAGCCACTCCTCCGGTGAACAGACGGTGAACTGGCCCTCGGTCGAGCCGTAGAACTCCCACAGGGAGCCCTCGGGGAAGGCGTCGAGCGCGCGGCGCTTGAGCGGATCGGGACAGGGCGAGCCCGCGTGTGCCACCCGGCGGAACGACTCGAGCGGCAGGGGTGAACCGGTGGCCTCGGCGTGCGCGAACAGCCGCTGCAGGTGAGCCGGGACGAGGAACGCGTTCGTGGGTCGATGGGTCCGCAGCGCGTCGACGAAGGTCGCAGCGTCGAACGGGCCCGGGATCACGACCGTCCCGCCGGCGAGCAGCACGCCGCCGGCGAAGCGCATGGGAGCCGAGTGGTGGAGGGGGGAGGCCACGATGTGGACGTCGTCCGCGCCGAAGCCCCAGGCCGCGCGTTCGTCGAGCGCGAGGTCGGCCGCCTCGGCGTCGGAGAGCGGACCGGTCCACACGCCCTTCGGGACGCCCGTGGTCCCCGAGGTGTAGAGCATCGGCCGGGTCACGGGGAAGGACGCGAGGTCGGCGGTGACGCGCGCGTCGCGGGCCGCGTCGACGAACGCCGCCACCTCGGCGCCCCGGAGCACGAGCGAGGGGTCCGCATCGTCGAGCAGCACCCGCTGTTCCTCCGGGGTGAGGGCGGGGTGCAGCAGCACGGGGACGACACCGGTGCGCAGCGCGCCGAGCGCGAGCGCGAGGTACTCGGCCGACGATCCGGCGATGAGCGCCACGCGGTCGCCCGCGTGCAACCCGGCGGCGGCGAGCGCCCCCGCGGCGAGGGCCTGATCGCGCGCCGATGCGGCGGCGGTGATCACCTCGACGCCTCCGCGGTCCCGAGCCATCGCAGCAGCCTGCCGCACCGGAGGGCGCCGACGCGTCATCGCCCCGGCGGGCATACTCGCGGGATGGAGCACACGATGGTGGTCGAGATCCCGAAGGGGTCCCGCAACAAGTACGAGATGGATCACGACACGGGCGAGATCTTCCTCGACCGGATGCTCTTCACGGCCACGCAGTACCCGGCCGACTACGGATTCCTCCCGGACACGCTCGGCGAGGACGGCGATCCGCTCGATGCGCTCGTCCTGCTCGACGAGCCGACCTTCCCGGGGTGCCGGGTGCGGGTACGAGCGGTCGGAGTGTTCTGGATGCGCGATGAGGCCGGACCCGACGCCAAGATCCTCTGCGTGCCGGCGCGGGATCCGCGCGTCGCCCGCATCACCGACATCGGTGACGTCGAGCCGCTCCTCCTGGAGGAGATCGCGCACTTCTTCACGGTCTACAAGGACGTCGAACCCGGCAAGTCCACCGAGGTCGGCGGTTGGGAGGGGGCCGAGGTCGCCGTCCGCACCATCGACGAGGCCCGGGCACGCCACGTGGACGGCCCGCACCACTGAGGCGCACCGCCCGCACCGGGACGGGCGCTAGCGTTGGGGCCTGCGGCCCGACGCGAAGGATGGCCATGCCGAACTCCTCCGAGACCTCGATCCCGAACGACGTCGACGCCCTGCGGGCGGAGGTCGAGCGGTTGCGGGCGCTCGTCGGTCCGGACGAGGCGGCCTACCAGCAACTGCGCGTCGACCTGTGGGCGGCCCGCGACGCTGCGTTCGGGGCCGAGATGGCGGCCGGTGAACTGCGCGGTCAGGTGAGGATCCTCGAGGGTCGGCTCGCCCGGGCCGAGCGCAACTCGAAGTGGCTCAAGGCGCGGCTCAAGGCGCCGCTCCGGCGGATCAAGGGCATCCTGCGCGGCGCCTGAGGTCCACGAACCCCATGGCGCGCTACTCGATCATCACGCCGGTCCACGATCCGCCCGAGGACGTGCTGCGCGCCTGCCTCGACTCGGTCGCCCGGCAGACCTGCACCGATTGGGAGCACTGCCTCGTCGACGACGCCTCGACCCAACCGTACGTGGCGCGCGTGCTCGAGGAGTACGCGGCCAAGGACCGACGGTTCCGGGTGCTGCGCCGGTCGACGAACGGCGGGATCATCGCGGCCTCCCAGGACGCGCTCGAACTCGCGACCGGTGAGTTCGTGGCGCTCCTCGACCACGACGACCTCCTCACCCGGGACGCGCTCGCCGAGGTCGACCTCGTCGCCAGCACCGACCCGGCGCTCGACTACTGCTACTCGGACGAGGACTACCTGACGCCCGAGGGCCGGTTCGTCGATCCGTTCTACAAGCCGGACTGGTCGCCCGAGCGGTTCCGGTCGCAGATGTACACCGGACACCTCTCGGTCGCCCGCCGCAGCCTCGTCCTCGAGGTCGGCGGGTTCCGGCCGGGCTACGACGGGTCCCAGGACTACGACCTCGTGCTGCGGGTCACCGAGCGGGCCCGATCGATCCGGCACATCCCGAAGGTGCTCTACCACTGGCGGATCCTGCCGGCCTCGGTCGCGAACAACGCCGAGGCGAAGCCGTGGGCCTACGAGGCCGGTCGTCGTGCCGTGCAGGATCACTGCGACCGCACCGGTCGACGGGCGACGGTGTCCGACGGCGTCGTGCCCGGGGTGTACCGGGTCGAGCGGGAGGTGTCGGGCCGACCGCTCGTGAGCGTGGTGATCCCGACCCGCGGATCGAGCGGTCGGGTGTGGGGCGTCGACCGCTGCTTCGTGGTCGAGGCGGTGCGGTCGCTGGTCGAACGGGCCCGCTACGAGCACCTCGAGATCATCTGCGTCGTCGACCGGCCGACCCCACCGTCGGTGATCGCCGAACTCGAACGCCTCGCGGGCGATCGGCTCGTGCTCGTCTGGTACGACCGGCCGTTCAACTTCTCGGAGAAGGTGAACCTCGGGGCCGCCCACGCGTCCGGTGACCTGCTCCTCCTGCTCAACGACGACGTCGAGGTGGAGAGCCCGGACTTCATCGAGACGATGCTGGGCCTCATCCAGGAGGACGACGTCGCGATGGTCGGGGCGAAGCTCCTCTTCGCGGACGGGCGTCTCCAGCACGCCGGCCACGTGTACAACGGCGACCCGTTCCACGCGTACTTCGGGTACCCGGCCGACCACCTCGGTGCCTGCTCGGTGCTCGCCTGCCAGCGGGAGGTGTCGGGGGTGACGGCGGCCTGCGCCCTCGTGAAGATGTCGGTCTGGCACGAGGTCGGTGGCATGACGCCGGAGCTCGCGGGCAACTTCAACGACGTCGACTTCTCGTTGAAGATCCGCAGTCGCGGGTACCGCATCCTCTGGACGCCGTACGCGGTCCTCTACCACTTCGAGTCGATGACCCGCGACCCGGACGTGGGGGCCGACGAACTGCGGGTGATGCGTGAGCGCTGGGCCACGCCGATGCGCAACGACCCGTACTACAACCCGAACCTCGAGCCGCTGCGCGACGACTGGATGGAGCGGCCGCGCCGGTGATGCGTTCACACGGGCCGGGCCTCGGTCGGGCCTAGCATCGTCCCCGTGAAGCAGGAACTGCTCATCATCGTGGCGGGGATCGCGCTCGGCGCGCTGGTCCTCGCGATCGCTCGGCGCCGCCTCCTCACCGTCCGGTACACGGTGGGCTGGGTCCTGCTCGCCGGTGTCGTCATCGTGGTGGCGCTGCTCACCCCGCTCATCGAGCCGATCGCGAACTGGTTCGGCATGACCGCGACCGGGGTCCTGCTGTTCATGGCCACCGGCACCCTGCTGCTCATCTGCATCCAGCTGTCGATCACGGCGTCGGGCCTCACCGCGCAGCAGCGTGACCTGACCGAGGCGATCGCGTTGCTGCGGGAGCGGGTCGACGAACTCGAGGGGCGCGATCCCGACGCGCCGCGGACGTGAGCGGTCGCGACACGCTCGTCGTCGTGCCCGCCTACAACGAGGCGGGCGCGGTCGGCGACGTGGTGCGGGACCTGCTCGCCGAGGGCTTCGACTGCGTGGTCATCGACGACGGATCGGCCGACTCGACGGCCCGGATCGCTCGCGCCGCCGGTGCGAAGGTGCTCCAACTCCCGATCAACCTCGGGGTCGGTGGGGCGCTGCGGTGCGGGTTCCGCTTCGCGGTCGATCGCGGGTACCGGCGGGTCGTGCAGTGCGACGCCGACGGGCAGCATCCGCCGAGCGAGATCCGCCGCCTCCTCGCCGTGCAGGATTCGGAGCACGCCCACCTCGTCATCGGCAGTCGGTTCGTGGAGGGGGCACACGAGTACGAGGTGGGTCGGGCACGCCGGTTCATCATGCGCGTGCTCTCCGGGATCGTGCGTCGCTCCGGTGGCGTGCGCATCCACGACACCACGTCCGGGTTCCGCTGCATCGCCGAACCCCTGCTCGGCGAGTTCGCGACCTCCTATCCGGTGCACTTCCTCGGCGACACGTTCGAGGCCGCGCTCGTGGCCGCGCGCGGTGGGTACCGCATCGTGGAGACGCCGATCCACATCCGGGAGCGGCAGGCCGGCGAGGCCTCCGCGAAGCCGATCGCCGCGGTGCGGTTCATCCTGCGCGCGGTGATCGCGACGACGGCCGGACTCGACTTCCGGATCCGCCCGCTGTCGGAGCAGCCTCAGCCCTGACGGGCCCGCCCGAGCGTGCGCCACTTGGTGCGCGCAGCCTCACGGCGACCGTGCAGCAGATCGCCGAGGATCCGGTAGGCCAGGTGCAGTCGGATGATCCGTTTCGTGCGCGCGGTCGCGGCCGCCCGGTACCACCCGGCGGCCTCGGCCCGACCGGCGATCTCGTCGTAGACCGCGAGCTCCTCGTCGAAGCGCTCGGTTGACGCGGTCAGGGTGGCGGTCTGGCTCGCGTCGTGCCGACGGTACGCGTACAGCGGGTCGGGGAGTCCGACGATGCGTCGCCCGTCGAGCAACGAGCCGGCGAGGAGCGCGAGGTCGAGCACCATCCGCCACTCGGTCGAGAAGGGATCGGGTCCGAGCAGTTCGCGGCGGTAGCAGAGGGTCGGGCAGAAGATGAACTGCCCGCGCAGCAGCCGTTCGAGGCCCGGTTCGCCCTGTACGACCGCGACCCCGTCGGACCGTCCCTCGATGACGCGCTTGATGCGGTCCGGGAAGGAGAACACCGCGTCGCCGTCCGGTCCGATGACCATGGCGCGCGTGTAGACGGCGAGCGCATCCGGGTGTGCCGCGTGGGCGCGCACGACGGCGTCCGCGTACCCGGGGAGCAGTTCGTCGTCGGCGTGGAGCAGGGTCACGAGGGGCGCGGTCGCCAGGGCGATGGCGCGGTTCCAGTTGCCGCCGAGGCCGAGGTTCTCGGGGTTGCGCTCGTAGCGGACGCGCCCATCGCCGAGTGCGAGCACGGCGGCCGCGGCCGATTCGGGTCCGGCGTCGTCGACGACCACGCACTCCCAGTCGTCGCGGGTCTGGGCCTGCACGCTGGCGATGGCGCGTCGTAGGTACTCGATCCCGGAGTAGTAGGGGATCGCGAACGTGATCGCCGGCGTACCGGTCACGCGTCGGGGTCGCGCTCGCCGACGACGACGAACTCGTTGTAGGGGAACACCCGACCGACGGGCCGCGGGAACGGGAAGGACTGGCGCGACACGACCCGCCAACCGTGCTCGCGCAGCGCGAGGTCACACGCCGCCGGGTCGACGAACCGGACGTGGGTGGCGTCGGTGCGGAAGCCCGCCTCCTGGGGGGTGATGAGGATGACGCGTCCGCCCTCGCGCACGTACGGCAGGTGGTCGGCGAGGAGTCCCCGCTGGGTCTCGAGATCGAGGTGCTCCAACACGTGCGCGATCAGGAGCGAGTCGAACCCACCGAGGACCGCGTCGGGTGAGGCGGCGAACTCCTCGGGGGTGTACGCGGTGAGTCCGCGCTCGCGGGCGGTGGCCACCGAGGTGGCGTTGTGGTCGATGCCGACGCCGTTCCCGGCGAGGTGGGCGAGGTTGCGGCCGATGCCGCACCCGACGTCGAGGGTCCGACCGGGGTGGAGGCGGCGCAGGTTCCAGCGGTAGGGACGCTGGACGTCGAGGCGCTGCTTCCACCCGCGCCCCTCGAGGTCCCGGAGCCGAGCCGTGTAGGCCGGATCGGCGGTGTCGGCCCGGGCGGGATCGGGGGCGGCGAGGTCGTCCATGGCCGGACAGCATCGCACCCGTGACCTCCGGGGAGGGGCCACGGGTGCGATGCCGACGGATCGGGGGGCTGAACCCGATCGCGGACTAGGAGGGGCGCACGCCCCACTGGAAGGTGGAGCGCCAGGCCGACGAGATCTTCACGACGTCGCCGGTCTGCGGAGCGTGGATCATCATCCCGCCCCCGATGTAGATGCCGACGTGGTGGAGGTCGGCGTAGAAGAACACGAGGTCACCGGGCTGCAGGTCCTGGTAGGCGATCTTCGGGAAGGCGACCGCCTGCGATCCGGAGTAGTGGGCCATGCGCACGCCGACCG
>JBEAXD010000272.1:0-3903 GCA_041159995.1 Actinomycetota bacterium
GGGCTCGCATGGGGCTCCGTACACTACGCGACCGTGGAGATCGTCTACCCCGTGGCCGCGGGCCTGCTCCGACCGGCGCTGCGCCACGGAATGCGCTGGCGCACCGAGGGGCTCGAACGCATCCCCGAGCGGGGCGCGGCGATCCTCGCCTCCAACCACGTGTCGTACCTCGATCCACTCGTCCTGGCGCTGGCGGCCGATCGACGACACCGTCGCATCCGGTTCCTGGCCAAGGACGAACTGTTCCGCAAGCAGCCGCTGGCCGGGTTCCTGCGCGCAGCGGGGCAGATCCCGGTCGCCCGGGGCACGGCGGACGCTGCGGTCTCGCTCGACGCCGCGGTCGCCGCGCTGCACGGGGGCGAGTGCGTGGTCGTGTTCCCCGAGGGCACGATCTCGCTCGACCTCGAGCCGATGCCGGGACGGACCGGGACCGCGCGCCTCGCCGCCGCCTCCGGCGTCGCGGTGACCCCGGTCGGCCTCTGGGGCGCGCATCGGATCATGTTCAAGGGCCGCGCCCCGCGCTGGCGGACGGGTGTCGCGGTGACCGTGGTGTGCGGCGAACCCGTCGAGGTCACCCCGGAGGACGACCCGCGGGCCGCCACCGACCGGATCATGTCCGGGGTGTGCGCCGCGGTCGCCCGGGCGCGCGAGCTCTACCCGCAGACCCCCGCGTCGGGCGATGACGGCTGGTGGGTGCGCGAGCCCGGCACCGCCGTCCTGCGATCGTGCGGGGGCTGAGGTGAGCGACGCCGGCCGGACTCGGGTGGCGGTCGTCGGTGCGGGTTCCTGGGGCACCGCGGTCGCGGCCATCGCCGCCGCGCACGGGGACGCCGTGCTCTGGGCCCGGGACCCCGCGCTCGCCGCCGCCATCGCGAGCGACGGACGCAACGAGGCCTACCTCCCGGGCATCGATCTCCCGTCGCTGCGCGTCACCGCCGACCTCGGCGCCGCGGTGACCGGGGCGGAGATCGTCGTCATGGGCGTCCCCTCGCACGGGTTCCGGGACGTGCTCGTCGCGGCGGCGCCCGCGATCGGACCCGAGGCCACCGTGGTGAGCCTGGTCAAGGGGGTCGAGCAGGGCACGCTGCTGCGCATGACCGAGGTCGCGGCCGAGGTGCTCGGCGGGGACCCGGCGCGCATCGGTGTGCTCACCGGTCCGAACCTCGCCCGCGAGGTGGCCGAGGGGCAACCCACGGCCTCGGTGGCCGCGCTCACGGATCCACGTCGGGCGGCCGAGGTGCAGCGCGCGTTCATGACCTCGACCTTCCGCGTCTACACGAATCCGGACGTCGTCGGGTGTGAGATCGCGGGCGCGCTCAAGAACGTCATGGCCCTCGCCGCGGGCATCGCGCACGGACTGGGGTACGGCGACAACACGAAGGCCGCCCTCATCACCCGCGGCCTCGCCGAGCTGGCACGGCTCGGTGTCGCCCTCGGTGGGGATCCGCTCACGTTCTCCGGGCTCGCCGGCATGGGGGATCTCGTCGCCACCTGCATCAGCGACCGGAGTCGCAACCGCACGGTGGGGGTGGCGCTCGGCCGAGGGCGTACCCTCGACGAGGTGGTCGCCGAGATGCAGATGGTCGCAGAGGGCGTGAAGAGCACGCGGGCGGTCCTCGACCTCGCGCGGGCCCACGGCGTGGACATGCCGATCGCCGAACAGGTGGGGGCGGTGCTCTACGAGGGGCGTCGCCCGGCCGAGATCGTGCCCGCGCTCATGCTGCGCGAGGCCACCTCCGAACTGCGGGGGCTGTCGTGACGACGGTCGGGACGCTCGGGTCCGCAGGGCGAGCCCTCGTGGATCCGCGTGGCCACATCACCGCGATCGACGAGGCCTGGTCGCTCGATTGGTGGATCGGGGCCGATGACCGCTGGCACGTGGCCGCTCGCGAGGCCGCGGTGCGCCAGCAGGCGATCGACGGGGCGCCCGTGCTCGAGACGTCGATGCGGGTGCCGAACGGCAACGCGGTGCAGCGGGTCTACGGCGTGAGCGGTGCAGCCGGCCTCGTCGTACTCGAGCTGCAGAACCGTTCGCCCGGCGCGCTGGCCGTGGCGTTCGTGCTGCGACCCCGTCCGGACCGCGTGATCCGACGGGTCTCGCTCGACGGTACGACGCTCGTCGTCGACGGTCGCCCGGCCCTCGTGCTGCCGTTCGCGCCCTCGCGCTGGCTGGTGTCCCGGGCCGGTGATCCGGACACCTTCGACACCCTCGTCGCCGGCGGTGCGGTGACCGGGGCGTTCCCCGAGGTGGCCGACCCGGCGGGACTCGAGGTGGTGCTCATGTACCCGCTCGCGCACACCGCCCGTATGCGCATCGCCCTCGCCCTCGGCGAGGAGTGGCCGGCCGAGGTCGCGCTCGCCGAGCTGCCCGGACCGGACGACGTCGCCCGGGGTTGGCAGGTGGTGCTCGAGCAGGGCACGCGCGTCGTGCTGCCCGACGACCGCCTCACGGAGCGGGTGCGCCGGGCCCGCGCGGAGGTGCTGCTCGCGTCCGACAGCGCCGATGCGGTCGCCGCGCTCGAGGACTGGGGTTTCGATGCCGAGGCCGAGTACGCGTGGCACGGCCTCCGACTGCGCGAACGCCGCGCGGCGCGCCGGCGACCGCCGGCGCAGGCCGACGGGTGGCCGGACGGACCCGCGGCGTTCCTCGTCGCGCTCCGCCAACTCCTCGTCGCGGACGGCGACGAGGGCGTGGCCATCCTCGGCGCGTGCCCGCCCGAGTGGTTCGGTCAGGGCCTCGAGGTGCACGGCGCGCCCACGCGCCACGGCCTCGTCTCGTTCGCGGTGCGCTGGCACGGCGAACGACCGGCGCTGCTCTGGGAGGTGCGGGACGCACCCGGTCCGGTCGTCGTGACCTGTCCCGGGCTCGACCCGGGGTTCGTGAGCACCGAGGCGAGCGGGGAGGCCCTCCTCGCGGCGCCCGTCACTCGGCCAGCAGCAGGCTGACGATCCCGTTCGACCGGATCGTCCGAGTGCCGTCGAAGGCCTCGAGCGGACGACCGAGCAGGTCGACGACCCAGCCGGACGCCGGCCGACCATCGAGCGTCACCGTCAGCATGCGAGCCTCGGGGTGCGGGTTGTAGCCGCGCAGGGCGAGCCCGCCCTCGGTGCGGTGGAGCGCGCTCACCTCGATGCCGTCGACCCGCAGCCGTCCCCCGTGCGGCGGGAGGGCGGTACCGGGGATCTCGCCCCGGCGGATCCGCTCCAGCGGCACGAGCACGTCGTCGGCCACCCGCGGGAGGTCGGCCACGGCCCAGTCGCCACGGTGGGGCACGACCGCGTAGGTGAGCGTGAGTCGCTGGAGCATCTGCGCGCCCTCGACCGGGAGCAGTGGTCCGGCGGCGTTCGGTCGGTAGTACATCTCCGATCGCGACAGGTATCCGGTCGACCGGAACAGCGTGAGTGCGAGCTCCGCACCCCCGTCGACCACCTCGTACTCCAGGAGTCCGTCGTGGACGAGGCCGAGGCCGACCGCGCCGTCCGAGGCATCGACGAAGCGGCGCGACACCCAGGTCGGCAGCGCGTACTCGTGCGGCGCGCCCTCGGTCTCGAGGCCGCGCTCGACGACTGCGAACGCACAGTCCGCGCGCGACCCGGCGACGGGAGCGGGCAGCGGGAAGTGCACGCGCACCCGGTGGTCGCGGGAGCGGTTCTCGATCTCGTGCTGCACCCGCACGAACGCCTCGCCGGTGCGCAGTTCGAGGGTGGTCACCACCGTGTGGGGGATCGTCGACCCGGCCCGGGCCGTGCACCGGCGTTCGTCTCCGATCGCGTGGCTCGGCCAGTCGAGATCGGTCTCGACGATCGCGCGCACGAACACCGGGCCCGCCTCGACGATCCGCGCCCGCACCGCTCGCGGCGTCTCGACGAGGAAGTCGCCCTTCGGCGGCGAGTAGTTGTAGG
>JBEAXD010000275.1:0-8471 GCA_041159995.1 Actinomycetota bacterium
GTCGTGTCCGTCGAGCAGCACCGCGAACTCATCACCGCCGAGGCGCACGAGAGCGTCGGCGGCCGGCACCGCCGATCGCAGCCGCTCGGCGACCCGGACGAGCAACGTATCGCCGGCCGCATGGCCGAGGGAGTCGTTCACGTCCTTGAACGCATCGAGATCGATGAACAGCACGGCGACCGGTTCGCCGGTGCCAGCGCTGAACCCGCGTGCGTTCTCGAGCAGCGCATCGAACATTGCCCGGTTCGGAAGGCCGGTCAACGCGTCGTGGGTCGCCGCGTGCGCCAGAGCCTGCTCGTACTCGTGCCGCTCGGTGATGTCCTGGGTGACGACGAGGAGTGTCTCGACGCCCCCCGTCGCGTTGAACTCCGGCGTGATGTCGACCGTGGCTCGCCGCATACCGGCGGCGACCGGGAGATCGACCTCCACGGCCTGAGCCTCGCCGAGCGTGAACACGGTGAGCGCCGCGGCGACGAGCTCGTCTCCGGGGGTGCCCTCGCCCACCTGCGGCAGGTCGACGAGACCGCGCAGACCGGACAGATCGATCGGCAGACGGACCGCGGCCTCGTTGGCGAACAGGCGATTGCCGTCCCGGTCGACGCGTTCGACCGCGAGTGGCAGGCGATCGACGAGCGAGCCGAACCGGGCCTCGGCGCGACGCAGGTCGTCGACTGCGACGGCGAGATCGTCGGCCACCTCGGCGAGGCCCTCGCCGACCACGCGTCGTTGCGTGACCTGGGCGAAGAGCGCAGCCACGGCCTGCAACAGGGTGATGTCCTCGGTGGTCCACGGCACCGCATCGGTGACCGAGTCGAAACCGATGACCCCGACGAGCCGGCCCGCTCGGGCGAGTGGCACCTCGAGGATCGCGGTGATCCCCTCGGCGGCGAGGTAGTCCCGATCCTGCGCCCATGCATCGGGCAGATCGGCGACCGATCGGATCTCGTTGACGCGCATCGCCTGCAGCACCGCCTGCTGTCGGGGTGCCTCGTCGAACGAACGCCCCTGTTCGTCCTCGATGCTGGCCGGGATCCCTTCGGCACACCACTCGTGCGTCATGAAGGTCAACGCCGTGGTCTCGTCGAATCGGATCACGTAGGCGCGGTCGGCCCCGACGAACGAACCGATGTCGTCGAGCGCGGCGACGACCGTTGCATCGAAATCCGCGTCATCGACATCGGCGAACCGCTCGAAGACACGACCGAGGACGGCCTCGAACGCGAGCGCGCGTTTGACCGCTTCGATGCCCGATCCGGACGCTCCCACGAGCGAACGCTCCACCGGTCCCCCAGACCCACCGACCACTCGATGCGAGCGTAGACGGCGATCCGCGGCCACCGCTCAGGTCCGGGCGAACTCCCGGATCACCCGGCCGGGGCGGTGCCCGGTGTGCTCACCCTGCTCGGTCACCACCGCGCCGTTGACGATGGTCGCCGCGTACCCGGTGGAACGCACCTTGAGCCGACCCTTGCCGTTCGGGAAGTCGAACGAGTACTCCGGGTATGCGGTCTGGATGCGATCCGGGTCGAACACGTTGACGTCGGCGTAGGCCCCGACGCGCAGGATGCCGCGGTCGACGAGTCCGAGCACGGCCGCCGGCTTCGCGGTCAGATCGTTGACCGCCTTCTCGAGGCTGACTCGCTGCCGCTCCCTGCCCCAGTAGGCGAGGTAGTGCGTCGGGGCGTCGGCGTCGCAGATCTGCCCGGCGTGCGCACCCGCGTCGCCGAGGCCCGGGCAGACGTTGTCGAGCTGCAGGTACTCGCCGAGCGACTCCCCGTCGCGGTTGAAGAACCACACGTTGAAGAGCGCCCGCCCCTCGGTCTCGAGCAACTGATCGATGACGACCTCGACCGGGTGCACACCGGCCGCCGCCGCGAGCTCCGCGAGCGAACCGGCCGCCGTGGTGTCGTACACCGGGAGCGCAGCCGTGCCGAGCGGGTGGATCATCGCCGGGTCGTACCAGGTGCCCTTGCGCTGACCCTCCTCGATGAGTTCGGCCCGCGACGCCGGATCGCACAGGGCGGCGTAGCGCTCCTCGATGGACGGCAGTGCCATCAGCCGGCCCCACGCTGCGCCGGCGACGGGCGGCACCTGTGCGAGTCCGACGAGCATCCCGCCGGGGCGGGTCTGCGCGACCGACGTGATGCGCCCGACGTTCGCGTTCGTGGCCCGGAGGAATCCGTCCATCCCCTCGACCCCGGCGACGCCGCTGCCGCCCACGCCGCCCGAGAAGAGCACATCCCCGGCCCGCTCGGCCATGGCGTGGAGCAGACCGAACTCCCCCATCGTGCGGTCGCCGAGGAAGTCCGGCACGGCCTGGAACATGCCGCCGCCCGCATCGTTCATGCCGTCGGCGATGGCGAGGTACTCGGCGGTGTCGGCGAACGTGCCGGGAACCTGGCGGCCGTCGGGGATCGTGTGGATGAGGATGCGCGAGGTCGAGAACCCGACCGCGCCGCCCTCGATGGACTCGGCGGCGATCTCGCGCATCCGCGCGAGTTCCTCGGGCGTGGCCTGCTCGTCGGAGATCGCGCGCTCGCCCATCACGTGGTACCGGAGCGCGCAGTGCCCGACCATGCCCACGATGTTGAGCGCGGGGTGCATCCGCTCCACCGCGTCCAGGTACTGCGGGTAGGTCTCCCAGTCCCAGGGCAGACCATCGAGGATCGAGTCCCGGGGGATGTCCTCGACGCTCTCCATCATCTCGGCGAGGAACGTGCGATCCTCGGGCCGCACCGGCGCGAAGGTCACCCCGCAGTTCCCCATGAGCACGGTGGTGACCCCGTGCCATGAGGAGGACGTCATCATCGGGTCCCACGCCACCTGCGCGTCGAGATGAGTGTGCAGATCCACGAAACCGGGGGTGACGACCATCCCGCGGGCGTCGATCTCGCGCGTGGCCGTCTCACCGCTGAGATCCCCGATCGCGGCGATGCGGTCGCCTTCGATCGCGAGGTCGGCTCGGATCGAGGGGCCCCCGGTGCCGTCGATGACGGTGCCGTTCCGGATGATGAGGTCGTGCGGCACGTGAGCCCTCCCGTGGTGGACGCGCCGCCCACGCTAGCGATCCGGGACCATGGACCGCACGGGCTGGACCGGCCTCAGGCGGGTTCGACCGTCACGGGGAACCCGTTCACCGCATGGGTGGCACTCGGCCCATCCACGAGGTCGCCCGGCACGATGACGTTGGCGTTGACTCCCGGGTAGCGCCGGGCCACGCCGAGGCGCACCCCCTCGACGTCGTGGCCCCAACCGTGCGGGAGGCTCACGACGCCCGGCATCATCTCCTCGCTCACCTCCACCGGCGCCACGACCGAGCCCGCACTCGACGTGATGCGCGCCGCAGCCCCATCGACGAGACCTCGGGCCACGGCGTCATCGGGATGAACCAGCAGCGTGCAGCGGTCCCGACCCTTCACGAGCACCTCGACGTTGTGCAGCCACGAGTTGTTCGATCGCACGTGCCGTCGGCCGATCATCACGAGCCCGCCGGGTCGGACCGCTTCGAGACGAGCGCGCAGCCGCGGGACATCCGCGACGATGTGCTCGGGCGCGAGTTCGATCCGCCCCGAGTCGGTGGCGAGGAACTCGGGCAGCCGCGGCTCGAGCGGCCCGAGATCGACACCCTTCGGGTGCTCGCGCAGTCGGGCGAGCGTCCAGCCGTCGGCCCGCTCCCCGTAGTGGTCGCCGTGGGGTGACATGCGGATCTGGAGGTCGAGCATGCGTTCGGGTCCTCGAGCCTCGCCGGCCATCGCGACGATCTCCGCCGCGTCCCGGCCGGTCAACGGCATCGTCGGATCATCGATGATGACCTGCACGAGACCGGCGAACACGAGGTCGTCCCACATCGCGGTGTCGATCGGCAGCGGTTGCCCGTTGACGATCGCGCCGAGCATCACGAGCAGCTCCCACTCCCGCGGGCGATTCGGATCGGGCGCGAAGACCGGCTCGGAGTAACGAGCCCCGTTACGGATCGCGAACTGCCAGATGAGCGAGTCGTAGTGGGGCTGCTCGAGGAACGACTCCCCCGGCAGGATCACGTCGGCGTGACGAGTGGTCTCGTTCACGAACAGGTCCACCGACACCATGAAGTCCAACTGTGGGAGGGCGCGGTCCAGGCGCCCCGCGTCCGGCATCGACACCGCCGGGTTGCCGGCGATCGTGATGAGCGCACGCACCCGACCGGCCCCCGGCGTGTCGATCTCCTCGGCGAGGCACGCAGCCGGAACCTGCCCGAGCACCTCCGGCGCGCCGCGGACCCGGCTGCGCCACGTGCCGAAGGTGAAACCCTGCGGGGGCCGGAACGAGGTGAGCGAGGTCGCCAGCGGGGTCGGGAACATCGCCCCGCCGGGGCGGTCGAGGTTGCCCGTGATGACGTTGAGGACCAGGACGAGCCACGAGGCGAGCGTGCCGAACTCCTGCGTGCACAACCCGATGCGCCCGTAGACGGCGGCGGTCGGCGCCGCCGCGAGGTCGCGTGCGAGTCGACGGATCGTGGCTGCGTCGACGCCGGTCGCGTCGGCGACCCGATCGGGCGTGATGCCCGCCACCGCGTCACGCACCACGTCGAGACCGTTCGTGCACGGCTCGAGGCATCCGAGATCGGCGAGTCCCTCATCGAGGATGACTCCCACCATCGCCGCGAGCAGCAGCGCGTCGGTCCCGGGCCGGATCGGCACCCACGCATCGGCGTGGTCGACGGTGCCGGTCCGCCGGGGATCGATGACCGTCACCCGACCGCCCCGTGCCCGGATCGCGTCGAGCCGCCCCAGCACGTCGGGCGCGGCCATGAGACTGCCCTGCGATGCGCTCGGGTTGCCCCCGAGGATGATGAGGTGATCGGTACGGTCGAGGTCCGGCACCGGGATCGCCCACATGTGGCCGAAGGCCAGCGCACTCAGCACGTTCTGCGGCCACTGATCGACGGTACCGGGCGAGTAGATCTGTGCACCCTCGATCATCGGGATGAACACCGGGATGCCGGCCGCGAGCTGGAACGAATGCGCCACCGGGTTGCCGATGTAGACGGCGAGCGCATCGCGACCGTGCTCAGCGACGATCGCCGGTAGCCGTGTCGCGATGAGGTCGAGGGCCTCGTCCCAGGACGCCTCGCGGAAGCCGTCGCCGTCCCGGATCAGCGGGACGCGCACCCGGTCCGGATCCTCGTGCAGTCGCCCGAGTGCGGTGCCCTTCGGACAGAGGTAACCACGCGACCAGACGTCCTCACGGTCCCCGCGCACCACGGTGACGTGGCGATCCGCATCGAGGGTGAGTTCGAGGCCGCACATGGCCTCGCAGAACGGGCAGGTTCGGTGTGCGAGCGTCGTCACGGACGCCGACGTTACGCGGCGCGCCCGAGGCGCGCCGCCCGAGCCGTCCCCGATCAGCCCAGTTCGACGAGACGATCGAGGCCGAGCGCGTCGAGGACCCGGGTGAGCCAGGAGGACAGCATCCACATCCGGTCGAGCAGCAGCAGGACGCCGAACACTGCGAGGACCCCGGCCGAGATGAGGGTGA
Source organism: Actinomycetota bacterium (assembly GCA_041159995.1). GTDB lineage: Bacteria > Actinomycetota > Acidimicrobiia > IMCC26256 > IMCC26256 > IMCC26256. The sequence goes on from JBEAXD010000275.1 coordinate 5,518, forward strand.
GGGTCCGAAGGTGCCGCTTGACGAAGTCGAGGGGTGCGGCCCAACGGCCGAACGCGAGTCCGATCGCAAGGAACGAGACCGCCATGCCCGCGGAGTACGAGGCGAGCAGCAGCACGGCGCGCGGACCGGTCTCGGTGGCCGCAACGCCGAACACCGCCGCGATGATCGGACCGAGACACGGCGACCACCCGAAGGCGAACGCCGCACCTGCGACCGGCGCGGTGAACATGCCGAACTGCCCGGACCGCACGTGGAAGCGCGATTCCCCGTAGAGCCGAGGCGCCATGAGCAACTGCGAGCCGGCGAGGTACAGCGCCATGACGAGCACGAGCGCCCCGGAGATGCGAGTGAGCAGCGTCTGGTTGTCGAAGAGGTTCTGCCCCACGGTGCTCGCAGCGAGTCCGAGCAGCACGAACACTGCGGTGAACCCGAGTGCGAACCAACCGGTCATCGCAGCGATGCGTCCGAGGTCGCGGGCGCGTCCGGCCTGCACGTCGCGCACCTCGAGGCCGGTGACGAGCGCGATGTACCCGGGCACCATCGGGAGCACGCAGGGCGACAGGATCGAGATCACGCCGCCGCCGAAGGCGACGATCATCGTCACGTTCGCGCTGCTCACCTCACCGAGGACCACGAGCGCAGGCTACGACGAGGACGGCCGCCGGCCGGAGTCAGTCCTCCGCAGCCGCCGCGACGTCCGCCGGGATGTCGATGGGCCCGACGGCGATGGCATTGGCGATCCGCGCCTCGGCGAGGGTGACGTAGGCCGGGTCCATCTCGAACCCGACGTAGCGCCGGTCGTTGCGCACGGCGGCGACCGCCGTCGTCCCCGATCCCATGAACGGGTCGAGCACGACGTCACCCCGGTACGTGTAGAGCCGGATGAGCCGACCCGGGAGGTCCACCGGGAACGGCGCCGGGTGTCCGATGCGCTTGGCGCTCTCCGGCGGCAGCTTCCAGACGTCGAGGGTCGCGTCCATGAACTCCTGGCGCGAGATGGTGTTCTCGAAGGGCAGGCCACGACGCTCCCGTTTGGCCCGCGGCACCGCGCGGTCGAACCGACCCTTCGACGCGAGCACCACACGCTCGGTCAGGTCGCGCAGGACGGGGTTCGCCGCACTCTGGAACGAGCCCCACGCGCAGGACCCCGAGGCGCCCTCCCCCTTCATCCACACGACCTCGCCCCGCAGCAGCAGGCCGAGGTCGTCCTGGAGGATCGTGGTGATGTCGGCGGCGAGCGACCGGTACGGGCGCCGGCCGAGGTTCGCGACGTTGACCGCGATCCGCCCGCCGGGCTCGAGCACCCGGACGGACTCCGCGAACACGTCACGCAGCATCTCGAGGTACTCGACGTAGGACGCCGGGACGTGACCCTCGCCCAACTCCTCCTCGTACTGCTTCCCCGCGAAGTAGGGCGGCGAGGTGACCATGAGCGCGACGGACGCGTCGGGGACGGCCGACATGTCGCGCGCATCGCCCGTGATGATGGAGTCCGCGACGGGACACGGGTTGATCGTGTCGTCGTCCGAGACCGTCGGCGCGTTGAAGCGCGCGTAGAACGCGCTCGCGTCGTGGCTCTCGCGTCGGCCGGCGCCGAAGTTGGAGGTGGCGGTGGGGACCCGCTTCCCGGACATCGGCCGTGACGGTACAGGGCGGCGCGCGCGCCGACCAGCGGACGGCCTCAGCGCGTCCCGGCCGCCCGTCGGGTCCGTCGTGTCCACAGGATCCACCCGACGATCCCGCCCAGGCCGACGGCGAGGATCACGAGTGACTGCGGTCCACCGGAGTCACTGCGGTCCGATGCCGCTCGCCGGGCCACGGCCGGCCGGGCGGACAGAGCCGGCCCGGTGACGAGCCCGCCCGGTTCGCCGGTCGGGGCCGCCGACGGGTCGTCGACCGGCTCGCCGATGCCCGTGACCCCCTGTGTGCCGGGCACCGCGCCCGGGACCGACGCGCCACCGGGAGCGGGTGGCGGCGGGGTCGAGCCGGACGCCGCACCACCGACCACGGTGGGCGGCGGCGCGGTGGGCGGCGGCGAGATGCCCAGGATCGAGTCGATGGACGCGTAGGTGGGCGACGCTCCGGTGCCGTAGCGCCAACCCTCGACGTCTCCGTCGCGCACGCTCGTCGACCCACCACCGACCGCGGCGTACCGGAACGTCGAGGACCCGGCGGACGCCCGGAAGTAGGCCCAGTACCGCGCGTCGCCATTGGTGCCCCCGAGGCAGTCCGGACCCGCATCCCGCCCGACACCGAAGAGACGGCACACGGCACCGCCGATCCCGGAGTACGCGTACACGACCGGATCGGCACCGGCACGACGCAACAGTTCGATGCCGGTGATGGAGTCCTCCGGGAACTCCACGACGATGCGGCGCACCTGACCGTCGCCCTCCACGATCACTGCGGCCCGATGCATCGTGTCGGCCCGCGCCGACCCGGGCCCGCCGACGGACCCGGCGACGATGAGGCCGACGATGGCACCGAGTGCGGCGAGTCCCGCGGGCCCCCTACGCAAGACGACGCCTCGTGGCGAGCAGCACGACGCCGCCGCCGAGCGCGAGGAGACCGGTGAGCGCGAACGGCACTGCCTCGCCCGCTCCGCTGTTCGCCAACCGGGCCGCCGGCGCCGCCGTCGTCGGGGTGGACGCCGGGACGGTCGTGGGAGTGGTCGGTGTCGCGAGTGGGCGCGCCCCGACCAGCCAGGAGCGCAGGAGTCCGTGGACGCCCTGCGAGGTGCCGAAGGTGTTGAGCCCGAAGGAGTCGTACGGGCCGACGAGGTGCCCATCGGGGTCCTGGGTCGCGAGCAGGGCCTGCGTCGGCGTCCCGGTCACCGCTGCGATCGACGCCGCCCCGGCGGGGGTCGCACCACGCCACGCGGCACCATCGGGGTCGAACCCGGTCGCCCGGATCGCCAGCGCGGCGAGGGCCGTCGCGTTCGGGTTCGTCTGACC
>JBEAXD010000276.1:0-4785 GCA_041159995.1 Actinomycetota bacterium
GCCGGCACCCTCCCGGTCTCCGCCATCGACGCCCGGGTGACCGCCACGCTGGCCACGATGCTGCGCTTCCGCATCGGCGCGCTCGAGGAGGAGCCGGTCGAGACGCTCGGCTGCGATGAGCACCGGGCGCTGTCGCTCGAGGCGGCGCGGAAGTCCGCGGTGCTCCTGCGCAACGAACCGGTCGACGGTGCGCCGCTCCTGCCCCTCGACCCGGCGGATATCGCCCGGGTCGCCGTGCTGGGTCGGTTCGCGGACGTCCGCAACCTCGGCGACGGGGGATCGAGCGACGTCATGGCCCCGACCGTCGTCACCCCGTTCGCCGGGCTCGCCGCCGCGCTCGGCCACGCGGAGGTCGTGACCGCCCCGGCCGATGATCTCGACGCGACGGTCGCCGCCGCGACCCGCGCCGACGTGGCCGTGGTCGTGGTCGGCTTCGATCGTGAGGACGAGGGCGAGTTCATCGGGGGGCCGGGGGACAACGCGGACCTCGGGTACCTCATGCCGGCGGCCGACGATCCGACGCTCGTGGAGGCGTTCGAGCGGTACGTGGCCGAGCACCACCACGACGTCCCGCCCGAACTCGCGCGCCGTCCGGATGCGGTGCGGTTCTCGATCGGTGGTGACCGGTCGTCGCTGCGGCTGCGGGACTCCGACGTCGCGCTCCTGCGCGCCGTCGCCGCGGTCAACCCGCGAACCGTCGTCGTGCTCATCGCCGGCAGCGCGGTGGTGACGAGCGAGTGGGACACCGAGGTCCCGGCCATCCTGCTCGCCTGGTACAACGGCATGGAGGGTGGTCACGCGATCGCCGACCTGCTCCTCGGCGCGGCGAATCCGGGCGGACGCCTGCCGTTCGTCGTGCCCGTCGACGAGGGTGACCTCCCGCCGTTCGACGCCACGGCGACCGCCTGCACCTACGACGGGCTCCACGGCCAGTGGTACCTCGACGAACGGGGAGTGCGACCGGCCCACGCGTTCGGCTCCGGCCTCTCCTACACGCACTTCGACCATGCGGCCGAGCGGGCCGAGATCGACGGTGACGCTGTCGTCGTGCGCGCGACGACCTTCAACGCGGGTTCCCGGGACGGGGCCGACGTCGTGCAGGTGTACGTGACCCGACCGGCCGCACCCGCAAGGGCGCGCCGGCGCCTCGGCGGGTTCGCCCGGGTCGAGCTCGCGGCGGGTGCGGCGGCCGAGGTCACCGTGCGCATCCCGCTGCGCAGCCTCGCCCTGCGGGACACGGACACCCACTCGTGGGTGCTGCCCCCCGGCGACTACCGGTTCGAGGTCGCGCACGATGCGGGCGACCCGGCCCCGCTCGGGGTCACCCTCCGGCTCGACGGGGCTCGCTGGTCCCGATGAGTCCGGCAGCAGCCGCCGAGCACGTCGACGTCCTCATCGTCGGAGCGGGCATCTCGGGGATCGGCGCGGCCTGGCACCTCCAGCACCGCAGTCCGCACCGCACGTTCGCGATCCTCGAGGGCCGCGACGATCTCGGCGGCACGTGGAGCCTGTTCCGGTACCCGGGCATCCGCAGCGACTCCGACATGCACACCCTCGGGTTCGAGTTCCGTCCGTGGATCGCCGACCAGTCGATCGCCGACGGCCCCTCGATCCTCCAGTACCTGCGGGACACGGCCCGTGAGTCCCGGATCACGGAGCACATCCGGCTCGGGCACCTCGTGGAGACCGCGGACTGGTCGAGCGAGGACCGCCACTGGGTGGTCACCGCGCGGCGAACCGATACGGGGGAGCGGGTGACGATCACCTGCGGGTACCTGTTCATGTGCTCCGGCTACTACTCGTACCGGCACGGGTACGAGCCGGCCTTCCCGGGTCGCGATCGGTTCGGTGGGCGGATCATCCACCCCCAGGCGTGGCCGGATGACCTCGATCTCTCGGATCGGCGCGTGGTCGTGATCGGTTCGGGCGCGACCGCGATCACCCTCGTGCCCCAACTCGCCCGGAGCGCGGCTCACGTGACGATGTTGCAGCGATCGCCGACCTACGTCGTGTCCCGACCGGACGTCGACCGTGTGGCGAACTGGTTGCGGCGGCTGCTGCCGTCGATGGTGGCCTACCGGATCACGCGACTGAAGAACACGATGCTCCAGCGGTTCTTCTACCGACGATCGCAGGCCCGGCCCGAGGAGGTGAAGGAGTACCTCGTCGGCAAGGTGCGGGAGCAACTCGGCCCCGAGTTCGACGTCGAGCGGCACTTCACGCCCTCGTACGGGCCGTGGGACCAGCGGGTCTGCCTCGTCACGAACGGCGACCTGTTCACCGCCCTGCGGGAGGGCGCCGCCTCGGTCGTCACCGATCACATCGCGAGCTTCACCGAGACGGGCATCGCACTCGAATCGGGCGATCACCTCGAGGCGGACGTCATCGTCACCGCCACGGGCCTGGATCTCGTGACGCTGGGCGAGGTCGCGTTCACGCTCGACGGCGAGCCGATCGACTTCGCCCGCACGTGGACCTACAAGGGGCTGGCGTTCTCGGACGTGCCGAACCTCGCCTCCTCCTTCGGGTACATCAACGCGTCCTGGACCCTGCGCACCGACCTGATCTGCGAGTACGTCTGCCGGCTCCTGAACCACATGGAGTCGATCGGGGCCACCGAGTGCACGCCGCGCCTGCGCCCGGGGGACGCGACGATGACCCCGAGGCGATGGATCGAGGGCTTCACGCCCGGGTACATGAATCGGTACATGGACCGGATGCCCAAGCAGGGCGACCGCGAGCCGTGGATCAACCCGCAGGACTACCAGCACGACCGGAGACTCTTCCGGAAGAGCCACGTCGACGACGGCGTGATGCGGTTCCGCTGACGCGACCTCGCGCGGGTCGGCGTCGTCGGGTGGAGCGGATGACGGGAATCGAACCCGCATGGCCAGCTTGGAAGGCTGGGGCTCTACCATTGAGCTACATCCGCGAACGGGGCGTGACGTTACCGCCCGCCGCGGCGCTGACTCACCTCATGGACTCCACGGGTCCGCCGACGCGACGACCGGCGACGTGACCGAGGCCCGGTGCGCCGCCGCCGTCGCTGCATCGCCGCCGGGCGCCTCGTAGAAGATCGTCCGTCGACCGCGCAACGTCGCCGAGCAGGCCAGCGCCGGGTCGGTGCACGGGATGCTCGAGGTGATGTTGGGTCCCGTGGTCGCAGCCGTCGAGTCGCCCGTGCACTGGGGGTCGGCCGGCGTCGAGTCGTCGAGGTGGTACGTCGACACGGTGCGCGGGAACGAGGTGGTCAGGTCGTGCACGTGCGTGATGGTGCCGGGGGCACCGCTCAGTTGCTCCCAGGTGGCCTCGCCGTTCACCAGCGTGTCCGGCGACCCGTCGAGCGTGACGCCCGTCTGGTTGAGCGAGTTGCGGTAGGTCATGCCGTGGGCCGCGGTCGAGTAGTCGAAGAGGTCCATCACCGATGGGATCGAGTGCACCCGCAGGTCGGTGACGATCTCCTCCCGACGGTCGTACATGAGGTGCGTGCGTTGGGTGTTCGGTCCGCTGTTCGCGCCGACGTAGGACCGGATGGCCCGCACCGGACCGTTCTTGTTGATGATGAACGCACCCTCGGCGGTGCCGTACCCGGTCGTCTCGTTGAACGTGGTCTCCGATCGGACGCAGGTGTTCGGCGCGAAGAGCACCTTCTGACGGTCGAGCAGGTCGGCCGAGAGCACCTTGTTCGTCACGATGGTGATCTGGTCGCTGAGCCAGCGGTCGGCGAAGTGGCGCTGGTAGGTCGCGCCGCGGAACCGCGTGTCCTCCGGGTTCGGCCCCGCGAACCGGGAGTAGGTCGTCTTGTACGAGCCCGAGATGAGGCGGAAGGCGTACGACGCGTACCGGGGCCCGGCGCCGCCGGGGAGGATGCCGGTCGTGGCGCGCTCGAACAGGTAGAGGTACGACTCGGAATCGGCGACGAGCGGATCGGTGATGCGGACCTCGACCCCCGAGCCGATCGCGGTGCCGGGGGGCTGGGCCGCGCCGGTGGCGCGCAGTCCGCCGTCCCGGGCCATGAACACGATCTCGTCGTCCGCGTCGACCGTACGGTCGACGTCGTTGCCGGTCCAGGTCGCGCCGGACGTGTACACGGTCTCGTTCACGAGACCCGGCTGACTGCCGTAGAACGCCGTCGTCGGCGCGTTGAGGATGCCGTAGATCCGCGCGAAGTTGACCACCGCACGCTCATCGACCTGCACGTGGCGGCGTTGCCAGGCCGAACCGGTCCACCGCAGCGCGACGATGCGGCTCGGGACCCGGCCGATGAGGCTCGGGACGGCGGCGCCGGTCAGCACCACGGGGTCGGCCGGACGGCTCACGGGCACGGTCGCGCCGGCGGGGGTCGGCGCGGCGAGGCCGATGAGACCGAGGGCGAGGACCGGAACGACGAGGCCCGAACGGCGCAGACGCATGCGGGGAGCGTAGAGGAGGCGGTGTCCCGGTGTCACGGGTCGGGTGCGACGGTGGCCTGACGCCGGGGGAGGGACCCGCGGCGGTACCGTCGGGCGCATGCGTCGGCTCCTGATCCCCGCTCTCGCCCTCGCCCTCGCCGCGTGCGGCGGATCCACCGCGTCGGATGGGGACGACCGGGGTTCGTCACGGTCCACGACCACGACCGCGGCGCCCGGCGGTGGGTCCTTCGGCGTCCTCGCCGAACGGGGGCAGCGGGCCGACGTGCGCATCACCTACCGGAGCGCGGAGACCGACGGTGCGCTCACCCTCGCCCGGTACCGGGGGAACACCTTCGTCTCCTTCGGCAACGACGCGGCGTACGGCGTGGACGGT
>JBEAXD010000053.1:0-13566 GCA_041159995.1 Actinomycetota bacterium
TTCCAGCTCTCCGGTCCGATGTTCGTCGTGACGGGCACGAACGAGGAGGAGATGGAGGCGGCCCGCGCGGGCACGCGCCAGCAGATCGCGTTCTACGGCTCGACCCCGGCCTACCGAGGCGTGCTCGAGCTCCACGGATGGGGCGATCTCCAGGACGACCTCAACCGTCTCTCGAAGCAGGGCGAGTGGGTCGAGATGGGTCGGCTCATCGACGACGAGATCCTCGACACGTTCGCAGTGGTCGGTGAGCCCGAGCAGATCCCCGCGCTGATGCTCGGACGGTACGGAGACCTGCTCGACCGGGTGTCGTTCTACGCGCCGTACCGTTCCGACCCGACGCGGTGGGCCGGCATCATCGACGCGTTCCACACCGCCTGATCCTCGGCGGGCCCGCCGATCAGGCGTCGGCGAACCCGAGGATCGCCGCGGTCGTCGCGTCCGGATCCTCGATCGGTCCGAAGTGCCCGAGGCCGTCCATGGCGAGGAGGGCCGCACCGGGGATGCGCGCCGCGATCTGCGCCGCGTACTGCGGAGTGATCGTGTCGGTGATCGCGCCGCACGCGATGGTCGTCGGCGCGGTGATGTTGCCGAGGCGATCCCAGAGCGTGTGCATCGCGCCCATGGAGTAGACCGCGGCCTCGTGCTCGGGGTGGCACTTGAGCTCCACGGTGCCGTCGGGCCGGTCGCGCAATCCGTGGTCCACGTAGGCCCGCAGCGCGTCGGGGTGGAGGCTGGACAGCGGCGGCTTGCGGGCGTAGTTCTCGTAGGCCTCGTCGCGCGACGGCCACACCCGCCGCCGACGTCGGGCACCCTCGGCGAGCGGGTTGCCGCGACGGTCGGTGTCGCGGGTCGGGAACACGATGGGTTCGAACAACCACAGACGCGCGTAGGTCCCGGGCTCGCGCTCCTCACCGAGCAGCAGGGCGGCTCCGCCCTTGGAGTGCCCCACGGCCACGAGGCCCGGGTCGCCGGCGACACCGACCTCCCGGGCCACCGCGAGCGCGTCGTCGGCGAAGCGCTCCCAGTGGTAGGTGCCGTCCGGTTCCTCGTCGCTGTCGCCGTGGCCCCGGAAGTCGAGGCTCCACACCGAGCGGCCGGCGGCGATGAGTCGCTCGGCCACCGGGGCCCAGACCCGGCCGTGGAACCCCGTCGGGTGGCACAGCAGGGTCGGCGGCCCGTCCCCGCCCCAGGTGTGGACGGCGAGGTCGGGTGCGTCGGCCCGTTCGATGCGGCTGGTGGTGGGCACGAGGGGGGCCATCGGGCCATCATGGCAGGCGTGTCGCAGCCGCCGGACGCCGATGCGGTCCAAGCCGCCAACCTCGCGTTCTACGCGGCGTTCGAATCGCGCGACATCGATGCGCTCGCAGCCGTCTGGGAGCACAGCGACCGCGTGACCGTGGTGCATCCCGGTTGGCCCATCCTGCGCGGGTGGGGGCGGGTGCTCGCGTCGTTCGAGGCCATCTGCGCCAACACGGCGTTCATGCAGTTCGTCCTCACCGACGAACGGGTGACGATCGAGGGCTCGACGGCCTGGGTGACCTGCGAGGAGAACCTGCTGCAGTCGGTGTCGTCACGGGAGGGTGCGAACGATCTCGGCGAACTCTCCGGCGCCCGGGTGATCGCCACGAACGTGTTCGTGCGCCACGCCGAGGGCTGGCGCATGGTGCACCACCAGGGTTCGCCCGCGCCCACGGGGATGCCCGAGGAGGGTGATCCGGTCTGACGTACCGGGGTCAGCGTGCGGCACGTTCGGCCGCGTGGTCCTCGGTCGCCTTGGCGATCGCGTGCACGGCTCGGTTCACGAACTCGCCGGCACTCCCGGTGAGCCACGCCTTCGCCTGCTCTCGCGGGGTGACCTGCCCCTGGAACCGGGGCATGACCTGCTCGGCGAAGAGTTCGTAGGACCGGCGCTTGGCCGTCGGCGCGGCCCAGTCGTGGTCGAGGAACAGGTACGCGCCGAACCCGCCGGCCGAGGCGTCGACGAGTTCGCTGATGCGAGCGGCTGCGTCCTCCGGCGTGCCGATGACCGCGAACCCGCTGGCCCGGTTGTTCTCGAGGATCTCCTCGACGGTGTGGCCGGACACTGGACCGCCGGGCAGCACGTGGCCGAAGTACTCCGCGAACTCGACGATGCCGTGCTCGACCTCGCGTTCGGCCTGCTCGCGGGTCTCGGCGATGTGCATCGGACCGACCAGGCGCCAGGTCGATCGGTCGATGGTGTGACCGTGCTCGGTCGCGATCTCGTCCCACATGGCGTAGTGGTGGGCGAGCATGTCCATGCCCTGCTTCGCGGTCGCCGCGATGGAGAGCATGCCGATGCCGTGCCGGCCGGCCGCACGTGCACCGGTCGGGGAGAACGAGGCCGCGACCGCGACCTCGAGGTGGGGTCGGGAGTACGAGGCGAGCTGGAGCCGCGCGTCTCGGAGCGTGAAGCCGTCGGTCTCCATCGTCACGGTCTCGCCGCGGAGCAACGCCATGATGGCGTCGAGGCTCTCCTCCATGCGCGGCCGTTGGGAGTCCGCGGGGATCCCGAGCATGTGGGCGTCGGAGGTCAACTGGCCCGGCCCGACGCCGAGCATCACGCGGCCGCGGGTGATGTGGTCGAGGAGGACCATCCGGTCGGCGAGGAGCAGCGGGTGGTGGTACGGGAGGCTCGCCACGCCGGTCCCGAGCCGGATGGTGCGGGTGCGGGCCGCCGCCGCGGCGATGAACACCTCGGGTGAGGCGATGATCTCGACCCCACCGCTGTGGTGCTCACCGATCCACGCCTCATCGAACCCGAGCCGGTCGAGGTGTTCGATCAGCTCGAGATCGCGCTCGAGCTCGAGGGTCGGGTTCGACCCGACCGGGTGGAACGGGGCCATGAACACTCCGAAGCGCATGCGGGGATTCGACCCGCCCGCGCTCCGGCGCGTCAAGCCGGGTCGGCCTCGCTCCGCACGTGCTCGATGAGCTCGGCCTGACCGTGCACCCCCACCTTGTGGAAGACCCCGGACAGGTAGTTGCGGATCGTGCCGGCGGAGAGGTGGAGGGTCTTGGTCATCGTGGTGACCCGGTACCCGTCGACGAGCAGCCGCACGATCTCGACCTCCCGTGCCGTGAGGCCGCAGCGCTCGGCCACGCGCGCCACGGCGGCGGCCGTGCGGACGTCGGTCGGGAGCGCGTGCGGTTCGTCCTCCACGATCGGCTCGGTGATCGCGGCCAGGCGGTCGGCCATGGAACCCTCGGGATCCGCGGCGGCGTTGCGGTAGGTCATCGACAGCCACCCCGCCGGCATCGTCTCGGTGCGTGCGATCTCGCAGTCGGCGGGGAAGTAGCCGTACCGCCCGACCGTCGCTCGGTAGTGCACCCGGATCCGGACCTTGGAGACCTCGCCGCTGCGGACCCGGTCGCCGGCGTCGAAGAGGAGGGGCAGGTCGGACGGGTGGATTCCCGGCACCACGGAGAAGCCCATGATCTTGTCCTCCTCCATCCCCCACTCCGCGGCGGGGGGCAGGAGGAACTGCAGCCGCCACATCTCGTCGACGAGCGCATAGGAGTAGGCCGTCGCATCGCCGCCGAGGGGCGAGGTCACCATCGGGGGCGCGACCGGCTGGGGCAGGCCGCGGGTGGGCGTCGGCATGTCGTTGATGTAGGCGACGAGGTATCGAGCGTGGGGCGTGCGCTCGCCGACCGCGCTCACGGTGAGGAGTCGGCTGATCGACGGTTCGTCGGGAACCGGGACCGTCACGGTCAGCGAGTCGAGGTCACCCCGCAGGACCCCGAGCACTGATTCGGTGCGCCGATCCATGGTGTCGGCGCGAGCGCCGATCTCGCAGGAGGCGCCGACGAGCTCCCGCCGCGGGAGTCCGAGCACGTGGGCGAACGCATGGTTCACCGTGACGTAGACGTACTGACGTGCGTCGACGAGCGCGACGCCGACGGGGGCGTCGGCGAGCGTCCCGTTCGTGATGAGTTGGGCGAGGTCGAGGACCTCCGCATCGGGGCCCGCATCGAAGGCCGGCACGACGTCGGCCTCGATCCACGTGACCGCCATGTAGCGCCTTCGGAGATCCGGTCCGTCGGTGGCCCGGGCCGTGACGTGGAACAGCACGGGCTTGCCCTCGGTGGAGAAGTAGACGGCCTGGGTCGTGTACTCGGCGATCTCGCCCAGCACCAGACGTTGGAACTTGGTCCGGCCGTGGGACTCGAGGTCATCGCTCACCTGCATGCCGTTGAGGGCGTCGCCGAGTCCCAGGCCGACCCGGGCGGCCGAGGCCGCGGCGACCTCGTCCATCTCGACGAGGGTCACCTTCTCGGGGTCGGTGATGTCGACGAGCGCGTGACCCACCGGTTCGCGGTCGGCCGTCGGCACCCGGAAGTGGATCGGCGAGGACGGTCGGCGATCGTCGGCCTGCTGCCCCAAGGTCGTCCCTGCTTCCGATCGCCCGATGCCAGCGTGCGCAAGTGAACCACATGATCGGACCGTTGGAGAACGTTCCGCCGCATTCGTGACGTTCCGTGGGTCCGCCGGCCTCAGGCGTCGGTGTGGCGTCGCCCCAGCGTGCGGGCGGTCGTGCGGGTGAACTCGATGAGTTCGGCCTGGTTCCGCACCCCGACCTTGCGGAAGATGGCCGACAGGTAGTTCCGCACCGTGCCGTCGGAGAGCAGGAGCATGCGGGCGATCGTCGTGACCCGGGAACCGTCGATGATGAAGGCGAGGATCTGGGTCTCCCGAGGGGTGAGGTCATGGGCCACTCCGATCGCCTGGGCGACGGTGGTGGCGTCCCGGCTCCCCATCGACGCGCCGTCATCCTCGGACCGGGCGGTGGCGGCGATCGCCTGGAGGCGGCGGGTCATCGACTCCGGGATCTCGGCACCGAGCATCCGATTCGTGAGGACGAGCCACCCCTCGGGCAGGCCGGGCTCCCGGGTGATCTCGGTCTCGCTCGGGAGGTGGCCGCGCTCGGGGCTCCGGACCCGGTACCGGGCCCGGGTCACGGCTCGGTCGGCGCGCCCGCTGCGCACGAGGTCGGCGTTCGCGAGGAGGCTCGGGATGTCGGCCGGGTTCACGCTCGGCAGCACCGAGATGCCGGCGGCCAGATCCCGGTCGACCCCGAGGGCCTCGAGCGGGGGTTCGATGTAGCGCAGGCGCCAGTCCTCGTCGATGACCGCCCGGGAGTAGGCGTCCTCCGGCAGCGGGGTCGAGGTCAACGGGTGGGGGAGGTCGGCCGCAGGTGTGGTCCGCACCCGTTGGAGCAGGTAGAGGAGGAGGTACCGGGTGTGGCGGGTGGTCTCGCCGATCCCGTGGATCGTCACGGTGTTCACCACTCCGGATTCGCCGACGATCGGCAGGGTCATCGTCACCGAGTCGACCGTGCCGCGCACGAGGGCCATCACCTCACCCGCGTTCGGCGCGAGGGGTGCGTCGCCCGGGCGGCCCACCTCCGTGCCCCGTTCGATGAGTTCGCGGCGAGCCAGACCCATCGCCGCGGCGTACGCGTGGTTCACGGTGACGTACACGTTGCGCGCGACGTCGATGAGCGCGGCGCCGATGGGCGCCTCGGCGAGGGCGCCGCTCGTGATGAGCTGCGCGACGTCGAGCACCTCCTCGTCGAGGGCGAGGTCGGTCGGGGTCGGCAGGCCGACCTCCCGCCACTCGACCTCGAGCAACCGGCGGTCGGATCCGGTCTGGTTGCGGAAGCGCACCGTGAATCGCAACGCGATCGGTCGACCCTGGTCGTCCAGGAGCGTGCCGAAGGTCTCGTACTCCGGGATCTCGCCGGCGACGAGGCGGTCGTACTTCGCGCCGGCCTCGGCCTGGGTGTCCGGATCGGCGAGCAACAGGGGGTCGAGGGTCGACCCGATCCCGAGGCCGAGCGCCGCCGTCGCATACTCCCCGGGCACGTTGAGTGCGACGATCCGCGACCGCAGCGGATCGGACACGTCGATGATCGCGCGGGGGATCGCGTCGTTGGGGAGCGGTGCGAGGCCGGCCGGGAGTGCGTCCCGCGGTGCGGTCCGTCCCGTCCCCGATGTCGTCCCTGCGTCCACACCCGCCCCGTTCCCCGGCCGCTCCGTCATGGTCCCGGTTCCACGGCGTGCGGCTGATCGATCAGAGAGTGAACCACATGGGGCCGACGCGCACGCCGTGACCGGCCGGATTCGCGCGGAACGTCACGAGCGCCGTCGGGCCTCGCCGCCGATCAGGGGCGTTCGGCCTCGATGAAGCGTTCGAGCTCGGGACCGCTCTCGAACGAGGTGATGAGGGCATACCGAGGGGCATCGCCGGTGTGCACGACCACGTGCCACAACCGCTGCGTATCGACCACGAACCGTGCGCCGCGGTGCAGTGGCACCCGACGCTCGGTCGCGGGGTCGGGCAGGCCGTCGCCATCCATGTCCATGAGGAGCATGTACGAGTCGGGGTTGTCGGTGAGCTCGACCCAGGACCGGACCACCCAACCGTCGCCGTCGGGGTTGAACCGGTTGTTGTCGTCGCGGTGGAACGAGCGCAGTGCGGTGTCGTGATCCTGGGGCTCGAGCTTGATGACCCGCACGCGGCCGAAGTTCGCGCCGACGCTGCGCACGTACTCGCGCAGGGTGGGGCACAGGTCGGCGTTCGAGGTGAACACCGCATCCTTGTCCGCGTGCTCCTGCTCGGCCGACCAGAATCCGCGGCAGTCGAGTTCCCCGTCCATCGTGGCGATCGGGGCGAAGTTCGTGTCGCCGCCGCTCTTCCAGTCCATGTACTCGAGGGCCAGGTACTCGGCCTCCGGCACCTCGAACGGCAGGTCGCGCAGTGCCACGAAGCCGGAGTCCGCGAGCGCGTCGAGCCGCACGTGGTCGGTGTCCCGCGGGATCGCCACGGACCAGTGCTCGAGCGTGGGCCAGAAGGCGGTCGTCATGGAGCCGAGTCTACGGATCACGGGCCGGTGATCGGTGGCCCCGTTCCGTCGTCGCACCGAGTGGTGACGAAGGTCCCGGGTCAATCGCCGGCTGCGAGCGCCTCGAGCACCCGGGCCCGCCACGCCGGGAGGCGGGCGCAGCCCGCCGGGTCGGTGCGGCCGATGCGGACCAGCACGGTGTCGAGGGCCGGGCAGACGAGGATCGACTGTCCCTCGTAGCCGTTGGCCCAGAACGAACCGAACCGGTCCTCGGCCACCCACCAGTGGAGCGAGTAGCGCCGCCCGTCGTCCGGATCCGTCGACCGGGCACGACGCGCCGTGTCGACCCAACCCGCGGGCAGCACGCGTTCGCCCGCCCAGACGCCGTCGCGCAGGTAGAGGAGTCCGAAGCGTGCGAAATCGCGTGCGGTCGCATGCACGAACGTCGAGGCGATCCACGTGCCCGCGTCGTCGAAGGTCGGCCGGGCGCTCGCCATCCCGATCGCGTCGAACAGGCGCTCGCGCAGGTACCGCTCGTACGGCGCGCCGGGTCCGAGCACCGATGCGAGGTGGCGCGACAGGATGTTCGAACTGCCGCTCGAGTAGCAGAAACGGGTGCCCGGTGGCGCGGCGAGGTCGCGCCGGGCCGCGAACCCGGCGACGTCCGTGCGGCCCTCACCGAACAGCATCGTCACGACGTCGGAGGGGGCGTCGACCGCGTAGACCTCACGCCACGCCAGGCCGTCGCGCATCTCGAGGAGTCGTTCGACGGTGATCCCGGCGCGCGGGTCCTCGGGCTCCATCCACTCGGGGACGTGTGGACGGTCGGTGAGTGCGATCCGTCCGTCGGCGATGAGCAGCCCGATCGTGGCGTGGAGCATCGACTTGGCCATGGACCACGACAGCAGCGGGACGTCCGCCGCCACGGGCCGACCGTCATCGGCGAACGAGGGGAGGCGGTTCGCGTACCGCTCGGCGACGATTCGACCGCCCCGCACCACGAGGACCGCGAACGTCTCGTGCATCGGTCCCGCGGGATCGAACATCTCGTCGAGGAGCGGTTCGAGATCGACCCCCTCGGGGAGCGCGCCCGTCGGCCAGTCGGCGCCCGGGAAGGGGACGCCGGCGGGTTGGGCCGGTAGCGGGGCGAGCGGGGCGCTCAGACCGGGAGTCCCCCGGTGGCGGCCTTCGTCGTGCCGTGGTCCCGGAACGCGGCGATCGTGCGCTCGGCGGTGCGCATCATGTGGATCTCGTCGGCGCCGTCGGCGAACCGGGCCCACCGGGCGTTCATGTACATGTCCGCGAGCGGGGAGTCCTTCGAGTAGCCGAGCGCACCGTGCACCTGGATCGCTCGATCGATGATGCGGCAGAGCGAGTTCGCCACGAAGTGCTTCGTCATCGAGACCTCGGACTTGAAGTCCTCCTTGCGGTCGATCTTGTACGCCGCGTGCAGCACCATCAGCTTGCATTGGTACAGCTCGATCGCCGAGTCGGCGATCATCCACTGGATGCCCTGCTTCTCGGCGAGCAGCGAGCCGTGCGAGTAGCGATCGAGCGAGCGGGCGACCATGAGGTCGAGCGCGGTCTCGGCCTGCGCGATCCAGCGCATGCAGTGTGCGAGGCGGGCCGGTCCGAGGCGGTACTGGCCGAGCAGGTGACCCTGGCCGCGGCCGCCGAGCATCTGGTCGTCGTGCACGCGCAGGTCCTCGATGAGGATCTCGGAGTGGCCGTGACCGCCGTGCATCGTCTCGATCTCGCGCACCTCGTTCCACCCCTCCGACGGGAGGTCGACGATGAACGCGGTGTTCGCGGCCTGCGGGAGATCCGGGTTCTCCTCGGTCCGGCAGATGAGGATGGCGAACTGCGCCCGGTTGGCTCCGCTGATGAACCACTTGTGGCCGTTGATGACCCACTCGTCGCCGTCCTGGTAGGCGTGCGTACGGATGAGGGTCGGGTCGGAGCCGGCGACCTCCGGCTCGGTCATCGCGAAACAGGAGCGACCGCGCCCCGAGCAGAGGAGCTTGAGGTACTTCTCCTTCTGGGCGTCGGTCCCCCAGTGGAGCAGCGTGTGCATGTTGCCCTCGTCCGGAGCCTGGCAGTTGAGCGCGAACGGACCGAAGCGCGACTTCGCGGCCTCGGCCTGCACCATGGCGAGCTCGACGTGGCTCAACCCCATGCCGCCCCACTCCTCGGGCATGTGCGGGAGCCAGAGCCCGCGCTCCATCGCCGCGCCGCGCATCCGGATGACGCCCGCCACGAGCGAGTCGCGGTCCTCCTCGTCGATCTCGGCCTCGGTGGGCCGGACGATCTCGTCGATGAAGTCGCGCACCCGAGCGCGGATCGCCTCGAGCTCGGGGGAGAGGGAGAAGTCGATGGTCATGCGGGTCAGCCTCGCCGCCGCCGACCGGGGTGGTCAAACGGCGGACGCGGTGACCGTCGGTCGATGCTTAGGCTCTGCCCGTCGTCGATCGAGGGGGTCCCATGCGGGCGGTGGTGGCGGAGCACGGGGTGCTCGAGGTGCGGGAGCAGGCGGAGCCGCGCCCGGAGGCCGGCGAGGTGCTCGTCGCCGTGCGGGCGTGCGGGATCTGCGGCTCCGATCTCCACACGCTGCAGCACGCGCACGAGGTCGGTCGCCTGGGCGAGGTGCTCGGGACGACCGGGTTCGACCCCGACCGGCCCTACGTCATGGGCCACGAGTTCTGCGGCGAGGTGCTCGACCTCGGTCCGGGGGCCGACGGTTCGGGTGTCGTACCGGGTGACCTCGTCGTGTCGATGCCGTTCCTCATCCGGCCCGATGCGTTCGTACCGCTCGGCTTCGTGAACGACCTCCCCGGCGGGTACGCCGAGCGGATGGTCCTCTCGGCGGGGCTCTGCATCAAGGTGCCGAACGGGCTCGACGCGCGTCGGGCCGCGCTCACCGAGCCGATGGCGGTCGCGCTCCACGCGGTGAACCGATCGGGCATCCGCGCCGGCGAGGCCGCGGTGATCGTCGGCTGCGGCCCGGTCGGGCTCGCGCTCATCCCGTGGCTGCGTGACCTCGGGGTCGGTCCGATCGTCGCGGCCGACCTCGCACCCGGTCGACGGGCCAAGGCGACCGAGCTCGGGGCCGACGTGGTGGTCGACCCGCGGGAGGAGCCGGTCATCGAGGCCTGGCGTCGGGTCGACGGGTCGCGCGACCTCGTGATCTTCGAGGCGGTGGGCACCCCGGGCATGATCGACGAGGTCGTCGCCATGGCGCCGTCGCAGGCGCGGCTCCTCATCGCCGGCGTCTGCATGCCGCCCGACACGTTCCGCCCCTTCCTCGCGATCGTGAAGGAGCTGTCGATGCAGTTCGTCTACTGCTACGACGGCGACGAGTTCGCCCGCTCGCTCCACGCCATCGCCGAGGGGCTCGTCCCCGTCGACCCGCTCATCACCGGCGTGGTCGGCCTCGACGGGGTGGCCGACGCGTTCGCCACGCTCGGATCACCCGACGCGCACGTCAAGATCGTGGTCGAACCCGGAGCGGGTCCGGCGATCCTCGCGCCCTGAGCGCGACCGGTCATCGATCGAGGTACGCGCCCGGGCCGGTGAACATGCCACGGTGCCACCGATCCGGGGTGAGGATCGCGGCGCGGGGGTAGTCCTCCCACATCCAGCGGGCGAAGTTGCGGCGGGTCCACGGGGACAGGCCGGCTGCGGCGATCGACCAGCGTGCGCCGCGCTCGCTCCGCAGGATCCGGCCGAGGCGCGCGGCGAACCGGAGGTCGCGACCGAGGGCGTGTTCGACTCGGGCGCGGTACCGCCGCTCGATCGCGTCGCGTGACCCGCCGCCGACGATCGACTCGGCGGCCAGGATCCCGGTCTCGATCGACTGGGCGATCCCCTCACCGGTCATGGGGTCGTCGACGGACGCAGCATCGCCGACCAGCAGGACGCCGCGTGCGGCGAGACGGTCGGGCGAGTAGTGCACGGGGATCGGCCAGGCCCGAGCCGGTCCCTCGAGGCGGGCGTCGGCACCGAGCACCGAACGGATGCTCGGACGATCCAGCAGGTCGCGCCACGTACGGGCGAGGGCCCGACCCTTCACCGCGTCGGACCGCAGCATCCCGAACCCGAGGTTCGCCCGGCCGTCGGGGAGCGGGAAGATCCACGCGTAGCCCGGTAGCAGGTCCCGTTCGAACAGCACCCAGAGCTCTGACACGTCGGTGCCGCTCACGTACTGACGGAACGCGCTCCACTCGGCGTGGCGCGGGGCGGACGCGAACCCGGCTGCGGCGCGCACGCGGGACCAGTGCCCGTCGGCGCCGATGACCCAGCGCGCCCGCAGGGTCGAGCCGTCGGCGGCCCGTGCGGTCGCCGCCGTGGTCCCGAGCGCGAGGTCGGTGAGTTCCCATCCCTCGTGGACCCGTGCGCCGGCCGCACGGGCGAGGTCGACGAGGCGCGCATCGAGGTCCCGGCGCGGCACCACCGCCGCGTGGAGCCCGCGGGTCGGATGGGGGAGGCGGACGGTCGTGCCGTCGGGTCCGACGATGACGGTCTCGTGGACGGGCCGCGCGGACGGGAGGGTGGCGAGGGTCACACCGAGTCCCTCGAGCAGGTGCAGCGCCCGGGTGGTGAGGCCGTCCCCGCAGGTCTTGTCGCGAGGGAACCGCGCCCGATCGACCACCGCCACCTCGAGCCCGTGGCGGGCGGCGACCGTGGCGGCGGCGCTCCCGGCCGGACCGGCGCCGACGACGAGCAGGTCGAGGTCCTCGGTGCGCTCCGGTCCCGATCCCATGACGCGGCGGAGGCTACCGGTGGCCCCGGCCACGTTTCGACGCCGGGGCCGCGGATCGGCAACTATTCGCCGGTTCCGAACGGCGTCACCGCGCTCGCGTGGTGCGCCCCGATCGAGCGGGAGACCCATGAACGTCGTTGTCTGCGTGAAGCAGATCCCGGACCCCGCGGTCCCGGGTGAGCTGACCTCCGACCACCGGCTCAAGCGCGACGGCGCGAAGGCCATCCTCGATGAGTCCGACTCGTACGGTGTCGAGATGGCCCTGCAGCTCGTCGACAAGGCGGGGTCCGGTGAGGTGATCCTCGTGTCGATGGCGCCGAACGGCGAGGTGTCCGGCCTCCGCCAGGCCCTCGCCATGGGTGCGGCCCGCGCGGTGCTCGTCTCCGACGACGCGCTCGCCGGGGCCGACGCGCTCACGACCTCGAAGATCATCGCCAAGGCGGTCGAGCGGGCCGGCGGCGCCGACCTCGTGCTCGCAGCGACGGAGTCCTCCGACGGGTACACCGGGACCGTGCCGGCGCAGGTCGCCGAACTCCTCGGGTGGCCCTCGCTCACCTTCGCGAAGCAGGTGGACATCGGCGACGGCAAGGTCACGATCCAGCGGCAGACCGAGGCGGGCTACGACGTCGTCGAGGCCTCCCTGCCTGCGGTGGTCAGCGTGACCGCCGGTGTGGTCGAGCCCCGCTACCCGTCGTTCAAGGGGATCATGGCGGCGAAGTCCAAGCCCGTCGACCAGGTGACGGCCGCCGACCTCGGCGTCGCCACCGGTGCCACCGGCCAGCAGATCACGGCCGTGACGCAGGCGCCCGAGCGTCAGGCGGGCGAGAAGATCGAGGACGACGGGACGGGCTTCGAGCGCGTCGTGGCGTTCCTCGAGGACCTCAAGGTCATCTGAGCCCGAGCATCCGGAGAGGAGAACAACGATGAAGATCTGGGTGTTCGCCGAGAGCGAGAACTCCAACCCGACCACCGCGACCCTCGAGATGGTGACCAAGGCCCGTGAACTGGGTGGCACCGTCGAGGCGGTGTACGTCGGCACCGACGCGGACGCCGTGGCCACCGGCCTCGGTGAGTACGGCGTCAGCAAGGTCCACGCGGTCGACCCGCAGGGCGGGCTCGTGGGCGTCGTGGGCGCGGCGGCCATCGCCGGCCTCGTCGCCGCCGAGGCACCGGACCTCATCCTGTTCGCGCAGACCTACGACGGCCGTGACGCGATCGCCCGACTGTCCGCCCGGCTCGACCGCACGGTCCTCACGAACGGCATGTCGCTCGCGGTCGACGGCGACTCGGTCACCGTCGGCACCGCGGTCTTCGGCGGCACGCTGCTCGTGGATGCGCAGTTCACCGGCGAGAAGCCGTACCTCGCAGCCATCCGTCCGAAGTCGTTCGCGGCGGAGCCGGGCGGAGCGACCACTGCGGCGGTCTCGCAGGTCGGCGCGGTCGACGCCGGTCGTGCCGGCGAGGCGAAGGTGCTCGAGCGGCACGTGGAGGAGCGAGAGGGCCCGAAGCTCGAGGAGGCCGCCGTGGTCGTCTCGGGTGGTCGCGGTATCGGCGAGGAGGCCAACTACGGCCCGCTCGTCGACTCGCTCGCCGACCTGCTGAGCGGCGCCTCGGGTGCATCCCGCGCCATCGTGGACGCGGGTTGGGTGCCCTACTCGAAGCAGGTCGGCCAGACCGGCAAGACCGTCAAGCCGAAGGTGTACATCGCGCTCGGGATCTCCGGTGCGACCCAGCACATGGTCGGCATGAAGGGCTCCGACAACATCATCGCCATCAACAAGGACGGTGAGGCTCCGATCTTCTCGGTCGCGGACCTCGGCATCGTCGGCGATGTCACCAAGGTCGTGCCCCAGCTCATCGAGGCCATCAAGGCCAAGGGCTGATCGGCCGCGCGCCGCTCGGCGCGCCGACGACACGTGGACGGGGCGGCCCTGCAGGGCC
>JBEAXD010000141.1:0-2646 GCA_041159995.1 Actinomycetota bacterium
CCCGTCACGGTCTGCCCCGCCCACCGGTGGTACGAGGTGCCGATGGCCCCACCGATGGCCGCCGCGGTCCTCGGGCGACCGCCCATCACCATCGCCGAGCTCGCGTCGGAGTGCGCGCCCGGCCCGGCCGGGTCGATCACCCTCGTCGAGGGGGCCGGCGGACCCCGGTCCCCGATCGCCGAGGACGGGGACTCGATCGACCTCGCCCGGGCCCTCGGCGCCGAGCGGGTGCTGCTCGTGGCTGACGCCGGGCTCGGCACCATCAACGCCGTCCGCCTCTGCCTGGAGGCGCTCCGGGGGTTCCCGGTGCTCGTGGCCCTCAACCGGTTCGACCCGGCCGACGACCTGCACCGCCGGAACCGGGCCTGGCTCGAGGACCACGGGGTGGCCGTGACCACCGAGCCCGACGATGCCGCGGCCCGGCTCCGCTGAGCGCCCCGGCGGGCGCGGCCGGTTCCCCCAGCGACGACGGATTCCGTAGTCTGTACCTGGTCTGGCCACGGATTCTGTTGCGGGAGTGCCTCCCAGCGGGCAGAATCACCAGACAGGAGGCGACGATGGTGAGTACGAGGACCCGGACCGGCGACACGACGACGGTCGTGATCGACGACACGGACAAGGCGATCATCGAGGCCCTCCAGGCCGACGGCCGCATGCCCTACACCCGCCTCGGCGCCACGGTCGGCCTGTCCGAGGCCGCGGTGCGGCAGCGGGTGCAGCGGCTGACGGAGTCCGGCGTCGTCCAGATCGTGGCCGTGACCGATCCGCTCATGCTCGGGTTCAACCGCATGGCGATGGTCGGGCTCCGGGTCGAGGGTGACCTGCGTACCGTCGCCGCCGATGTCGCCGCGATCCCCGACGTCTCCTACGTCGTCATCGTGAGCGGCTCGTTCGACCTCCTCATGGAGGTCGTGTGCGAGGACGACGACCACCTCCTCACGATCCTCAACGACAAGGTGCGCGCGATCCCCGGCATCCGCAGCACCGAGACCTTCACCTACCTCCGCCTCGACAAGCAGACCTTCGCATGGGGGACCCGATGACCGAGCAACTCGACCTCGACCGCCTCAACGAGTTGGCCAAGCGCCACCTCTGGATGCACTTCACCCGCCACGCGACCTACGAGCACCACGAGGTGCCGATCATGGTGCGCGGCGAGGGGTGCTACGTCTGGGACGCGCACGGCAAGCGGTACCTCGACGGTCTCTCCGGACTCTTCGTCGTGCAGGCCGGCCACGGCCGCCGTGACCTCGCGCAGGCCGCGGCCGACCAGGCCTCGACGCTCGAGTTCTTCCCGCTCTGGTCCTACGCCCACCCTCCGGCGATCGAGCTCGCCGCCAAGGTCGCCGCACTCGCGCCCGGCGACCTCAACCGGGTGTTCTTCACCACCGGCGGTTCGGAGGCGGTCGAGTCGGCCTGGAAGTTGGCGCACCAGTACTTCCGGGCGATCGGCCAACCCGAGCGGGTCAAGGTCATCGCCCGTGAGACCGCCTACCACGGTGTCACCCTCGGCGCCCTCGCGATCACCGGTGTGCCGGCGCTGCGGGATCCGTTCGCCCCGCTCATCTCGGACCTCGCCAGCCACGTGCCGAACACCAATCGGTACCGCCACGAGTTGGCCGACGACGAGGCGGCCTTCATGGTCTGGGCCACCGACGCGATCGAGCAGCGCATCCTCGCCGAGGGACCGGAGACCGTGGCCGCGGTGTTCCTCGAGCCCGTCCAGAACGCGGGCGGCTGCTTCACCCCGCCCGCCGGGTACTTCCAGCGGGTACGGGAGATCTGCGACCGGTACGGGGTCCTCCTGGTCTCCGACGAGGTGATCTGCGCCTACGGCCGGCTCGGGGAGATGTTCGGCGCGACGCGCTTCGGCTACCAGCCCGACATGATCACGAGCGCCAAGGGTCTGACGAGCGGGTACTCGCCGCTCGGCGCGCTCATCGCGAGCGACCGCCTCATCGAGCCCTTCCTCGAACCGAAGGCGGCCTTCACCCACGGGCTCACCTTCGGCGGGCACCCGGTGTCCTGTGCGGTGGGCCTGCGCAACCTGCAGGTCTTCGAGGACGAGGACATCCTCGGCAACGTTCGCCGGAACGCTCCGGCGTTCCGGGAGCGCGTCGATTCGTTGCTCGACCTCCCGATCGTCGGCGACGTCCGAGGGGACGGCTACTTCCTCGCGCTCGAGTTGGTCCCGGACAAGGAACGGGCCGATCTGCACTTCACCCGCGAGCAGGGCGAGGACCTGCTGCGGAACTTCCTCTCGAACCGCCTCCTCGAGGCCGGCCTCGTCTGTCGCACCGACGACCGGGGCGACCCCGTGGTGCAACTCTCGCCGCCCCTCGTCGCCGGGGAGGCGGAGTTCGACTTCATCGAGACGACGTTGCGCACCTGCCTCACCGAGGCCTGGAAGCGCATGCACGGATGAGCCCCGCCGCGGCGCTCCCGGTCGTCGGTGTCCCCCGGGAGACCAAGCCCGGGGAGCACCGCGTCGCCCTCACCCCGGACGGCGTCGCCGAACTCGTCGCCCACGGCGTCGAGGTCGTGATCGAGCACGACGCGGGCGCGGACTCCGCCATCACCGACGTGGAGTACCGGGCCGCCGGTGCCGCGATCGTGGACACCGCGGCCGAGGTCTGGTCACGGGCG
>JBEAXD010000283.1:0-2830 GCA_041159995.1 Actinomycetota bacterium
ACGTGGGGGCCGACGGGGTGTTCCCGACCGCCGACGGGCGGGCGCACTTCGCGGTCTTCGATCCGGCGCGCCTCGAGGCGCCGGCCGGCTCGTTCCTGCTCTCGACCCGACGGGGCAAGCAGTTCAACTCGATGGTGTTCCGTGAGGTCGATCCGCTCACCGGGGCGTCCCGCCACGACGTGCTCATGGCCGCGGGGGACGCGGCGGGCCTCGGCCTCGCGGACGGCGCTCCGGTGCTCGTGCGCTCCCGGCACGGCGAACTCGCGGGTCGGGTCCGCGTCGCCGAGATCCGCGCCGGCAACGTGCAGGTCTTCTTCCCCGAGGGCAACGTGCTCGTGGCCGCCGATGACGGGTGTGCCGAGTCCGGGATGCCCGCGTACACCGAGGTCGTCGAGGTCCTGCCCGCCTGACGGGTCCCCCCGGGACGTCGGGTCTGCGAGACTGCACCGCATGGATCCGACGGCCCTCCTCGACGCGTTCGACGCGGCGGCGGCCGCGGTCGCGGCGGCACTGACCGAGGTGCGCGGTCCGGATCGTCGGGCTCGGACCGACCGGCCCGGCCAGTACGCGATCGACCTGCTCGCCGATGCCGCCGCGCTCGAGGTGCTCCACGCCCTCCCGGTCGCCGTGGTGAGCGAGGAGTCGGGGGTGAGCGGGGACCGGGGCGCCGCGATCGTCGTCGTGGTCGATCCGGTCGACGGTTCGAGCAACGCGGCTCGGGACCTCCCGTACTGGGCGACCTCGTTGTGTGCGATGGACGCCGGGGGGCCGCTCGCCGCACTCGTCGTGAACCAGGCCACCGGGGTCGCGTACCGGGCGGTCCGGGGCGAGGGTGCCTTCCGTGATGGAGTCCGTATGCGTGCATCCGCGACCGAACGGGTCGAGGATGCCGTCATCGCGCTGTCCGGTCTCCCCGGCCTCATCCTCCCGTGGAAGCAGTTCCGCGTGCTCGGCAGTGCGGCGCTCGCGCTGTGCGACGTCGCTGCGGGCTCCATCGACGGGTTCCTCGACGTCTCCTCCTGGCACGCGCCGTGGGACTACCTCGGCGGGGTGCTCATGTGCGCCGAAGCGGGTGCGGTGGTCGCCGATGCGGGCGGTCGTGCGCTCGACACCGCGGACGGGACGGCGCGCCGGCAGGTGCTCGCGGCCGGCACCGACGCGCTGCACGCCGCACTCATGCGGGCGGTCGCATGAGCGGGCTCGACCTCCCGGCCCTGCGCGCGGCGGCCGAGGCCGCGGCGCGCGCGGGCGGCGAGATCATCCTCGAGGGCTTCGACACCCCGCCCAACGTGCGGGAGAAGTCGCAGGGCGACTGGGTCACCGACGCCGACATGGAGAGTGAACGCACGGTGCGGCGGGTGCTCGCCGACCTGGCTCCGGGGATCCCGGTCCACGGGGAGGAGGAGGGAGGGGATCGCGATGCGTCACTGCACTGGCTCGTCGATCCACTCGACGGCACCGCGAACTTCGTCCACGGCCACCCCGCGGTCGGATGCTCGGTCGGCCTCGTCGCCGACGGGCGACCGGTGGTCGGTGTGGTCCACGCGCCGATGCTCCACCAGACCTACTCGGCCGCGCTCGGCGCGGGCGCGACCCGCAACGGTGTGCCCCTCTCGGTGAGCGACCGGACCTTCGACCGCGGGATCATCGCCACCGGATTCCCGTTCCGGCGCAAGGACCTCTCGGCGACGTACCTCGCGGCCTTCGGTCGTGTGCACGCCACGGCCGAGGACCTCCGACGCTGCGGGGCGGCGAGTCTGGACCTGTGCTGGACGGCCGCCGGCGTGTTCGACGGCTACTTCGAACTCGGACTCGGCTCGTGGGATGTGGCGGCCGGCGGACTCATCGTGCGGGAGGCCGGCGGCACGGTCACCGACTGGTTCGGTGACGAGGACGACTGGCTCCGTTCCGGCGACGTCGTGGCGGCCGGCCCGAAGGTGCACGGCCCGCTCCGGTCCGCCATCGGCGAGGCCCGCTCCGCCCGCTGATCGGGGGGGGCAGAACGGGGTTCGTGGTCCGTTCCGGGTGTCGCCTCCGGGCCCGGTGACCGGGGCCCGGTAATTCGCTTGCGTCGGGGGCCGGTACTCTGGTTGCCTGTCACTCGGTGTCCGGGGGTCCCCGGCGCCACCCGAGCCACCGTCCGAGGGAAGCGCAGACGAGATGAACGCCCTGCAGCACGCCGAGCACACGGCCCACGCCGTGACCGCGCGCGCCGGCACGGCCCACCTCGCCGGCGCGACGCGCGCGGTCGCCGCGTGGTCGAAGTCCTACGCCATCCCGGCGAACTTCGGCACGAAGCCGACCCCACCCCGACGGCCCTCGGTGCCCGCCTGACCGGCGAGTGACCACACCGAACACCCAAGGCCGTCGGGGAAACCCCGGCGGCCTTCTCGCGTCGGCCCCCGAACCATCGAACCATCCGAACCACGACCGTGAGGAGCGACACCATGCAGGCGATCACGAACCCCCAGATCCTCGAGCCGGAGGCCTGGCGTGCCGAGGCGAAGTGTGCCTCCGGCAGCCCGGAGGCCGTCCAGCTGTTCTTCTCGGAGCAGCTCGACGACATCGCCCGGGCCCGGCAGTTCTGTCAGGACTGTCCGGCGCGGGAACCGTGCCTCGCCGCGGCGATGCGCCGCCGGGAACCGTGGGGAGTCTGGGGCGGGGAGCTGTTCGCGAACGGCCGTGTCCTCGCCCAGAAGCGGAACCGCGGTCGGCCGCCGAAGGTCGCGCCGGCCCAGTTCCTCCCGGCGGAGATCAGGCCCCAGGACGTGCTCGAGGCGCGCACGGCCTGAGGTCCGCGGCCCGGCGCCGTGGAGACGGCGGGTCGGGG
>JBEAXD010000169.1:0-8569 GCA_041159995.1 Actinomycetota bacterium
GCCGCACGATCACCGCGCGTCGTCCCCCCGGCCCGTGCCGTTCGTCAGGTTGGTCGACGTTGCGGCGACCATGCTGCTCACGTGCTGCTCCTCCGACTCCCGGTACTCACCCGGTGTCTCCCGGGATCCGGGGCCCACTGCCCCTCGTCCCCCATCGATCGGTGCCGGTCCGGGCCCCACCGACCACGAGGGTCGGGACCCGGACCGGACCACGATCAGAACCCGCCGAGGACGCTGCCCCAGCCGGCCGAGGTCCAGGTGCCGGCCGTCCAGGAGTCGTCGGACCAGCGACGGGCGTCCCAGGTCTCGCCGGTCCAGCGCCGGGCCGCCCACACGTCGGCGTCGGTGATGTCGCCCGACCAGCCGGCCGACGTCCACCGGCGGGCCACCCAGGGGCTACCGGCGTACGGGTCGGTCGTACCGCCACCGACGAGGAAGCTCGACGGCGCGCCCGCCGAGGGCTCCCAGGGCTGGGCGTAGCGGGCCGGGTTGTTCGCTGCGGCCTTCGTGTTGTCGAGGGCCCACTTGATGTTGAGGGATCCGGTGCCGCCGCGGGTGCTCATCGCCCCGGACAGCGGGTACGAACCGGCCCGCAGGGTGTACTTGATGGTGTCGGGCGTGGCGGTCGGGAACTTCGAGACGATGAGCGCCACCGCACCGGCGACGACGGCCGTGGCCTGCGAGGTGCCGCTGCCCTTGAAGAAGCGGACGTTGCTCACGCCCTCGGGGTAGAGCCAGTCGATGAACGAACCCGGGTTGCGCAGGCTCGTGACCGAGGTGCCCGGGGCGACGACGTCGACGCCGCGGGTGGCCGAACCGTTCTGCGAGTAGTCGGCGAGCACGTCGTCGGCGAGGGTGACCGTGCCGCGGGCGTCGGTCGCACCGACCGCGATCACGAACGGGTCGTAGGCCGGGTTGGCGAGCTCGTTCGTGGTCGGACCGGCGTTCCCGGCCGAGGCGACCACGACGATGCCGGCGTTCCAGACCTGCTCGACCGCGAACGCCAGCGGGTCGTTCTGGTAGGGCAGACCCGTGTCGGCGGCGAAGGCCAGGTTGAGGACCCGGATCGGCACCGCCAGGGTGTTCTGGTTCTCGACGACCCAGCCGAGGCCCTCGATGACCGTGGAGACGCTCGTCGTGCCGTCAGCGGTCGCGACCTTCACGTTGATGAGGGTCGCGTTCGGCGCCATGCCCATGAAGCCGACGGTCGGCTTGCGGGGGTCGGCGTTCGCGTCGCGCCCGGCGATGATGCCGGCGAGGTGCGTGCCGTGTCCGGCGGTGTCGAGGTTGGCGAGCTCGGGGTTGCTCGCCTCGTGCGAGAAGTCGGGGGCGTTGATGATCTTGCCGGGCCGGTCGAGGCCGGGCACGGGGACGATGCCGGTGTCGACGAGTGCGACACCCACACCGAGACCGGTCGTGTTGTACCCGTTCCACGCGGTGGTCGCCGCGGTGGCCGCCTCGATGTTGGACATCAGACCCATGTCGACGGTGCTGCCGCCGCTCGAGGTGTTCGCCTGGGTGCGCAGCACGCTGTCGGGCGTGATCGAGACGTTCGACACCCGGGCCAGTTCGCGGAACGCCTCGGGTGCGAGGTTGGCGGCGACGCCACCCACGAGCGAGAGGCGCTTGGTCACCGTGCCGCCGGCCTCGACGACCGCTCGGGCTGCCGCGTCGGCGTCTGCGAGACGGACGATGTAGTCACCGGCCGCGGTCGGGGCGGCGATGAACCCTCGGCCCATCCCGGCACCCGTCGTGGTCGGCTGCGCGCCCAGCGTCGTGAACGTCAGGGTGGCGACGAGGCCGGACGCCACGAGCGCCAGGGCGCCCCTCCAGCTCCTGCGGCCCGCTCGGGTCCCCGGCATTGCGTGTGCGTACGTGGTCATTGCTGCTCCCCGGATGCGCAGGGTGCCCGCCCTGCGTGGTCAGTACGCCACGGAACGTAAATGGTCCCGGTATGGGCCACAACCTGCCGAAAGTCCCATTCGTGCGTCCAACGGCCCAGAAATCCCTTCACCTGAACGGGATTCTCCGGTTTCGCCCACTGCTGGCGCGGCATTCCTCCCCACGCCACGCGCGTGCGCAGGTGCGCAACGTGGCAAAACAAAAACATCTTCATCGTCCGATGAAGCGTCCGAGTGGGCCACGGGGTACGTCGGAGCGTCCTCGCCGGCGCCACCGCGCGCCGCCGATCGCGTTCCGGAGCGGCCCGCGCCGGTCAGCCGGACCCAGGTGACGGTGGTGGCCGCAGCGGGCGCCGCTCAGGTCGGCGCGTCGTCCGGCCCGCCGACCCGCTCGCAGGTGGCGGTGAAGCCGACGTAGTCCCAGATCATCCGATCGCCATCGCGCCGGCGGCGCACCTCGACCGGGAGCCCGACCGGGCGCAGCACGTGCACCCCGTCCTCGTACGTGGCGATGACCGTGATGGGCGTGGCGTGATCGAACTCCGCGACGTCGTGGACGCCGTTGAGTTCGGTGCCGTCGCAGCGCATGTCGTGGATGATGCCGCCGGCCGTGACGACGAGACGGTCGCCGGCCTGCTCGATCCGCTGCACGCTCCCGAGCACCCGGTGGTCCGGATCGTCGACACCGTCGACCGCCGCCGCCACCACGCGCCAGAGGCCGCGCAGGTCGGGCGCGCCGGCGACGAGTGGATCTGCGCATCCCGCGAGCACCGGCGGCGGCATCTCGCCGCGCCAACCCCCGGTCGGCGTGTACGCGACCGGGATCTCGTCGACGGTGCGCTCTGCTGGTCCCCGCCCCACGTCGGTTCCTCCTCGGTTGCCGGATCTCGGACCGGACGGTAGGTTCTGACACTCAGAGTGTCAATAGGTTCCGTCGGCGACCGGCGGGTCAGGAGCGAGGACATGCACCTCGAAGTGCTGCGCAGCGACTTCCACCGCGTCCGGGCGATCGCCGCGGACCCCGGTCCCCTGGCGGCCGGCGACGCACGGGTGACGATCGAGACCTTCGCGCTCTCCTCCAACAACATCTCGTACGCCGCGTTCGGCGACGCACTGCGGTACTGGGAGTTCTTCCCCGCCGCGGCCGGTGCCGAGGGTGAGTCCTGGGGTCGCATCCCGGTCTGGGGGTACGCCCGCGTGACCGAGTCCGATTCCCCCGACCTCGCCGTCGGCGAGCGGCTCTACGGCTACTGGCCGATGGGCTCGAGCCTCGACATCACGCCGGGGCGGGCGAACGATCGGGCCGTATCCGACCTCGCACCCCACCGCGCCGAGATGTCGAGCACGTACAGCCGGTACTCGCGCGTCGCCGCCGACCCGATGCTCTCCTCCGGACGGGAGGCGCACCAGATGCTGCTGTTCCCGCTCTTCTACACCTCGTTCCTCGCCGACGACTTCCTCGCGGACAACGACGACTTCGGGTCCGGGGTCACGATCGTCTCCAGCGCCTCGAGCAAGACGGCGATCGGCGTCGCCCACCGGACCCGGGCCCGAGGCCGGCGCTGCATCGGCCTCACCTCCGCGCCGAACCGTGAGTTCACCGAGAGCCTCGGTGTGTACGAGCAGGTGTTGACCTACGACGAGATCGCGCACCTCGCCGTCGAGCCGAGCGAGTACGTCGACATCGCCGGCAACGCCGCAGTCACCCGCGCGGTGCACGAACGTCTCGGGGATGCGCTCGCCCACTCGATGATCGTGGGGGGCACCCACTGGGACCAACCCGGCGATGCGACGGGTGCGGCCCTCCCCGGCCCGCGGCCGACCTTCTTCTTCGCGCCGACCCAGATCACGAAGCGGGTGCAGGAGTGGGGCCAGGAGACCATGGACGCGCGCCTCGGTGCCGCATGGGACGAGTACGCCACCTGGTGCGACGGGTGGATCGAGTTCCGTGAGTTCGTCGGACCCGAAGCCGTGACCGGCGCCTACCTCGAACTCCTCGAGGCGGGCGCGGACCCGCGCGTCGGCTACATCTGCACCCTGGACCCCGCGGCCACGCCGCGCTGAGACACCGGAGACCACCGTGGAACTCACCGACCGCACCGCCGTGATCACCGGTGCCGCATCCGGCATCGGCCTCGCCCTGACCCGACGGCTCCTCGACGAGGGCATGTCGGTCGTGATGGCCGACGTCGAGGCCGACACGCTGGCCTCCCGCGCCGCCGAGCTCGCGGACGCCGGCGCGCCGGTCCTCGCCGTGCCGACGGATGTGGCCGACGCGGCCCAGATCGGGGCCCTGCGCGACGCGGCCCTCGAGCGGTTCGGCGCGGTCCACCTCCTCGCCAACAACGCGGGCGTGGCGGCGGGCATGCCGAACTGGAAGACCCCGGCCGCCATCTACGACTGGGTCGTCGGCGTGAACCTGCTCGGCGTGGCCTACGGGGTGAGCGCGTTCGCGCCGCTCATGGTCGAGCAGGGCGAGGGCCACATCGTGAACACGGCATCCGAGGCCGGCCTCTCGGCGACCCCGATGCTCGGTTCGTACCACGCAACGAAGTACGGCGTCGTCGGTCTGACCGAGGCGCTGTTCATGGAGATGCAGGGCACCGGGGTGGGGGTGTCGTGCCTCTGTCCCGAACTCGTCGACACCAGGATCTTCGAGGCGACGCGCAACGCGCCCGAGACGACCGGCCTCCCGCAACCCCCGGAGATCCCGATCTCGACGATCGAAGGCTTCATGCACACGGTCGCCATGGACCCGCGCGACGTCGCAGGCCAGATCGTCTACGCGGTGCGGGCCAACCGGTTCTGGATCCTCACCCACTCCGTGACGCGCACCCGCGTCGCCGAGCGCAACGCGGACCTCGACGCACAGCGCAACCCGCGTTCGCCGTTCAGCCGCTGATCAGAGCCCGAGCGCGTCGAGCAGTCCGGCGAGGGCGGCCTCGAACCGGTCCCGGGTGAACGAGCTCGCGCCGAGCGCCCGCACCCCGTCGCTGGCCACCGACCACCGCACCGGGTCATCGAGCAACGCACGTGCCAGGCGCGCCTGCGCCTCGGGCTCGTCGGCCACGAGGAGTTCGGTGAGTTCGGCGTCGAGGCCCAGGTTCTCCGCCGCGCACGGCGTCATCACCGTCGGGGTACCGGCCGCGGCCGCATCGACGAGGCGGATCTTGAGTCCCGCGCCGTAGCGCAACGGACACAGGTGCACCCGGAACCGGGCCAGGTACGCGACCGGGTCGTCGATCCGCCCGACGACCTCGGTGCGTTCGTCGGCGAGGGCGAGCACCGCCGGCGTCGGGGCCGCGCCGGCGATGACGAGCCGCTCCCCCACGGCGGGTGCGATCCGCCGGGCCGCGATCGTCGCCGCATCCTCGTTCGGCCCCCCGGGTCCGGCGAGGAACCCACCGAAGCAGACGAGTCCGGCCCGGGCCGCGAATCCCGGCACCTCCGCCGGGGTGTCGACCGCGTACGAGCACACGGCGACCGGTGCGTCGGGATGCACGGCGCGCACGAAGTCGATCGCGTCGGCGGCGACCGTGAGCACGCCGTCGGCCCAGAGGATCGCCGCGGCCTCGGCCCCGATCTCGGCGCCGGCCCGTTGCTCGGCCGCCAGGTCGCCGTGGACCGCGGCCTCCCGCAGGCTGCGCCGGTGGAAGAGGCTCTCGGTGTCGTAGATCCGTACGGCGCGGGGCTGCAGCCGATCGAGCCAGGGCCGGATGCGCGCGTGGTTGTGCGGACGGGCGACGATGACGCCGCGGAACTGTCCGACCCGGGATCGCAGCAGCCCCTCGACGTCACCGGCGCACACCTCGACCCCGAGGCGCTCGAGCGCGGGCGCGTAGGTGTCGGCGCCCTCCGCACCGACCGCAGCCCACACGATCGGGGTGGTGGGGCGCACCCGACGCAGCGCGGCGGCGAGCAGGAACGCCCGGGGATCTCCGGCCCCGCCGTCGACGTGGGGGACACGGTCCTCGACGATCAGCAGCGGACCCGGGTCGGTCATCGGCCGAACACGGCTCGCAGGCGGGTCGCCCATCGCACGGCCCGCGTCGAGCGGAGACCGGCCACCTCACGTTCGGCCGAGGCGGCGCGGGCCTCGGCCGAGGTCAGTGCGATGCGGGTCGCTTCGAGCTCCGCGGCGACGGCGGCGCTCCGGGCCTCCGCCGCATCGAGTTCGTCGTGCAGGGCGGCCAAGGTCGCGGCGCTCCGGGCCCGTTCGATCGCGAGGGCGGCGTCCTGCGGCTCGGTCGACGAGGTCATGGCGCGATCATCGCACCCGGGCGGCTCGGCCGCCCTCAGATCGCGACGCCCAGTCGGCGGCCGATGACTGCGAGGCAGTCCTCCGGCGCGTCGAACTGCACGAAGTGCCCGGCCCCGGGGATCCGATCGAGCGTGGCGCCCGGGACGCGGGCGGCCCAGGCCTCGGCCTGCTCGTACGGGAACACGGGGTCCGCGTCCCCGAACGCGAAGTGGATCGGGCAGCCGGTCCAGGCCGACAGCGCCGCATCGCACCGGGCCTGCTCGATCGCCCCACCGACCCCGGGGGCACCGAACGGGATCATCGCCGGGAACGCGCGGGCACCCGCCTTGGAGTCGTAGCCGTCGAACGGCGCGTCGAACGCGGCAACGACGCGCTCGGGATCGGCGTGGTCGCGCCGCATCGTGCCGGCGACGATGCGACCCGTCGGCATGTCACCCCCGAATGCGTCGGGGTCGATCGCCGCCTCGCGCCACCACCGCACACCGTCGGAGTACGGGAAGTCGTCGTGGTGGAGCCAGGTGTTGAAGATGAACGTGCGCACGAAGCGAGCGGGGTCGTCGACGAGTTGCCGCAGGCCGATCGGACCCGCCCAGTCCTGGACCACGAGGTGGATCCGATCCAGGTCGAGCGTCTCGATGAGGAACCGCACGGACGCGCAGTGGCGTTCGTAGGAGTACCACGCGTCCTCGATCGGCTTGTCCGAGCGCCCGAAGCCCACGAGGTCCGGGGCCACACACCGGAACCCGCCAGCGGTGAGCCGAGGGATCCACCGCTCGTAGAGCAGCGACCACGAGGGCTCGCCGTGGAGGAGCAGGAACGTCCCGCGCTCCTCGCCGACCGCAGGAGCATCGGTGAGGTGCAGCTCGAGCGACGCGTCCACGTCGGGCGCATCCCACTCGAGGATCCGTTCGGGCCAGGCTCGCACGAAGTCGACGGCCGCGAAGTTCGTCGGCGAGGTCCGGTGCACCGCAGTCATGGCGGCGAACCTAGTGTCCCGCCGCGCCCCGAACGCTCAGGACCACTGGGTCCTGAGGATGTCGACGAAGGTCGGGTTCGTGCGGTCGATGCGGGACCAACTCGACTCGAGCCACGCGTGTGCCTCCTCCTCGGTCCACCCGTTGCGCCGCATCGCCCAGGCCTTCAGGACGAACGCCGTGCGGCTGCGACCGCCGTGGCAGTGCACGAGCACCGGCCGGTCCGGCTCCTCCTCGAGGAAGGCGTCGATGGTCGCCACCACGTCCTCGAGCACCGCGAGCGGGTCTGCGTTGTGCTCAGCGCCCGCCTGGTCGACGAGGTACGCCTGCCGGCGAACCGGACGCAGCGCGAAGGACGGCGGCGTCCGGCACAGGGAGATGACGGCCCAGTCGTGGGGCGCGTCGGCGGCACCGGCGAGGTCGGCCGCGTAGAGCGGGAACGCGTCGTGGATGCGCGTGGGACCGCCCGGCGTGTCGGGGTGCTGGTCGGCCACGGGACCGCGGCCGATGAGACGCCGGGCGAGGTGCAGCAGGTCCCAGTGGTCGTACTCGGCGAGGACGAGTTCGCCCTCGGCGTTGCGGCCCTGGGCGACCCGCCCGTTCAGGTAGGTGGTCCAACGGCTGGGAATCGCCTGGATCCCCCAGCGTGCGCCGGCGATCGAGCCGGCGACCGCGGCGACCGTGTCGGTGTCCCGACCGAGCATGACCGCACGCACGACCGCATCCTCGAACGAGTGGGCCCAGCGGACCGCCCACACCGCCTGGGCGAGGCAGGTGAACACATCGCCGTTCGATGCGCCCGGCACCGCCACGTACTCGGGGGCGAGCAGCGGACCCCAGACCTCGCGCGCCTCGGACGGGAGTCGCTCGAGCACCTCGTCGATGGCGGCGAACACGTCCTCGCCGCGCACGCCCGCCCGGATCATGGCCGCGTGGATCGACGCCGCGTAGCCGTTGTGCGGGTCGTGGTGGGTGAGGGTCGCCTGCGCGGTCGCCAGCGCGATGAGCGTGTCGAGGTCGCCGCTCGCTGCGATCAGTCCGATCGGCGCGTTGCGCATCACGGAGCCGTTCCCGGCGGTGAGACCGCCGTTCGCCTCGTGCAACGCCTCCGCCGCACCGGTGGGGTTGGGAGCACGGAGCACCCGGCCGGTCTGGACCCCGACGTCGCGCGCCCCCTCGGCCCAACGCCGCCACCGTTCCCAGAGATCGGCCGCATCGAGACCGCCGCAGGCGATGAGGGACTCGGCGAGCACGATCGCCATCTGGGTGTCATCGGTGAACTCGGCCGGACGCCACCCGTAGGTGCCGCCGCCCCGCATCTCCCCGATGCCACCGAGGCGCGGCACCGGGTTCGGTTCCGCGTAGAGACCGGCCGGCTGGAACTCGAAGGGCGCGCCGAGCGCGTCACCGACGGCCATGCCGATGAGCGCACC
>JBEAXD010000193.1:0-3279 GCA_041159995.1 Actinomycetota bacterium
GGCCCTTCTTGAGGCTACGGGGCATGGGTCAACTACCTCCGGGAACCGCGGGTACGGCGGCGGCGGACGATCATCTGGTCGGAGGCCTTGCCCTTCTTGCGGGTACGGCCCTCGGGCTTGCCCCAGGGCGACACCGGGTGGCGACCACCCGAGGTCTTGCCCTCACCACCGCCGAGCGGGTGGTCGACGGGGTTCATGGCGACACCGCGGACGTGCGGGCGCTTGCCCTTCCAGCGGTTCCGACCGGCCTTGCCGATCGAGATCAGGGAGGCCTCGGCGTTGCCGACCGAGCCCACGGTGGCCCGAGCGTCGATCGGGACGCGCCGCATCTCGGTCGATGGCAGGCGGATGGTGGCGAACTGCCCCTCCTTGGCCACGAGCTGGATCGCCGCGCCCGCACCCCGACCGAGCTTCGCACCGGCGCCCGGCTTGAGCTCGACGTTGTGCACGACGGTACCGACCGGGATGTAGCGCAGCGGCAGGGCGTTGCCGGGACGGATGTCCGAGCCCTGACCGCTCTGCAGCATGTCGCCGACCTGGATGCCCGCCGGGGCGATGATGTACCGCTTCTCCCCGTCGAGGTAGTGCAGCAGGGCGATGCGCGCGTTGCGGTTGGGGTCGTACTCGATCGCCGCGACCTTGGCCGGCACGCCGTCCTTGGTCCGCTTGAAGTCGATGATGCGGTACTGCTGCTTGTGCCCGCCGCCCCGATGACGCGAGGTCATGCGGCCGTACGAGTTGCGCCCACCGGTCTTGGACTTCGGGGCGAGGAGCGAACGCTCGGGACGGTCCTTGGTGATCTCGGAGAAGTCCGAGACCGTCTGGAACCGGCGACCGGCGCTGGTCGGCTTGCGCTTGCGGATGGCCATCGTCAGCTCCCGAAGATCTCGATCCGGTCGCCCTCGGCGAGCGACACCAGGGCGCGCTTCGAACCCGAGCGCTGACCCCACGTCCCGGTCTTCCGGTTGCGCTTGCGCTTGCCGGAGCGGTTGATCGTGTTGACGTTGAGGACCTTCACCCCGAAGATCGCCTCGACGGCCTGGCGGATCTCCACCTTGTTCGCGCCGGGCGCGACCTCGAAGGTGTAGACGTTGGCGTCGAGTGCGGCGTACGACTTCTCGGACACCACGGGGCGCAGGATCACATCACGGTGGTCGTGGCTCATCGGGCCTCCTCCGTGGCGCCGTCGTCGAGGCGGGCGATGGTGGTCGCCAGCGTCCCCGTGCTGAACACGACGGTGTCCGACAGGAGCACGTCGTAGGTGTTGATCTCCTCGGGCAGCACGATGCGCA
Source organism: Actinomycetota bacterium (assembly GCA_041159995.1). Classification (GTDB taxonomy): domain Bacteria; phylum Actinomycetota; class Acidimicrobiia; order IMCC26256; family IMCC26256; genus IMCC26256. Next base: position 1,293 of record JBEAXD010000193.1, read on the forward strand.
CACGCTCACCGAGGTTGCGCAGCGACAGCCAGGTCTCGCGCTCCGACCGGTCGAGCACGATCATGAGGCGCGCCTGGCGCTGCCCCCGCTCGCGCAGGCCGAGCGCCTCGAGCGCACCGATGGCCCGCTTGGTGGACGGCGTCTCGAAACCCCACTGGTCGACCACGGTGATGCGGGACTCCCGAGCCCGGTCGGAGAGCGCCGAGAGGACGGCGGCCCGGACCATCTTCTTGGGGGTCCGCTGGGTGTAGTCACGCGGCTTCGGGCCGTGGGCCACACCGCCACCGCGCCAGTGCGGGGCACGGGTCGAACCCTGCCGGGCCCGGCCGGTGCCCTTCTGGCGCCAGGGCTTGGCGCCACCACCGGCGACCTCGGCCCGGGTCTTCGTCTTGTGCGTGCCGGCGCGGGCGTGGGCGAGCTGCGCGGTCACGACCTGGTGCATGAGCGGACCGTTGACCTCACGGCCGAACACGGAGTCCGGCAGTTCCGCGGTGCCCACGACGGCACCCTCGAGGTTCCGGACGTCGACGGAGGTCATCGGACACCCGCCTTCACCGCGTCGCGGATGAACACGAGCGAGCCGTTGGCGCCGGGCACCGCGCCGCGCACGAGGATGAGGCCGCGCTCGGCGTCGCCCTCGACCACCGTGAGGTTGAGCGTGGTCGTCCGCACCGAGCCGTACTGGCCGGCCATGCGCATGCCCTTGAACACGCGGGCCGGCGTGGCGCACGCGCCGATCGACCCGGGGGCGCGGTGGTGCTTGTGGTTGCCGTGGCTCGCGCCCTGGCCCTTGAAGTTGTGGCGCTGCATACCGCCCGAGAAGCCCTTGCCCTTCGAGATGCCGCTCACGTCGACCTTGTCGCCCGCCGCGAACACGTCGGCGCCGATGATCTGGCCGACCTCGAAGCCGCTGAGGTCATCGACCCGCAGTTCGGCGAGGTGCGCCGTCGGCTCGGCGTTCGCCGCCTTGAGGTGGCCGAGTTCGGGCTTGCTGAGCCGACGCGCCTTCGTCTCACCGAACGAGAGCTGCACCGCGCTGTAGCCGTCGCGCTCCGGCGTCTTGAGCTGCACGACGCGGCACGGTCCGGCCTGGATCACCGTCACCGGAACCACACGGTTCTCGGCGTCCCAGACCTGGGTCATGCCGAGCTTGCGCCCCAGGATCCCCTTGGATGCCATCTGGCTTCCTCGTCTCGTGAATGTCTCGTCGCCACGCACCGTCGGGGTGCGTGACCATGGCCTCATGCGAACGCTCCGCACGGCGACAGGGGCCGGGCGGAGCGCTGGGTTCGGTTGTGCTGACGGGTTCCCCGCGATTCGGCGGGGCTACCGCAGACGTCGGTTGTGCCGGGTCGAGCCGGGTCATCCGGTCCGCACCGGCGGAGGCGGAACCCTATCCGCGCCCCCGGAGGGGTGTCGAACGGGCCCGCCGGGCGGATCGAGGAGGCTCGGACCGTGGTCCGGCCCCGGGGGACCGCCCGGAGCGTCCAATCTCCCAGTTACTGGGAGATCAGACGCCCTGGATCTTGAGCTCGATGTCCACGCCGGCCGGGAGGTCGAGGCGCTGGAGCGACTCGATGGTCTTCCCGGCGGGCTCCACGATGTCGATGAGGCGCTTGTGGATGCGCATCTCGAAGTGCTCCCGGGAGTCCTTGTTGACGTGCGGCGAGCGGATCACGGTGTACCGGTGCTTCTCCGTGGGGAGGGGCACCGGACCCCGGATCTGCGCGCCGGTCCGCAGCACCGTCTCGACGATCTTCTTCGTGGACTGGTCGATGACCTCGTGGTCGTAGGCCTTGAGCCGGATCCGGATCTTCTGCCCCTTGGCGTCCGCCATGGTGTGCCTCTCGTTCCCTCGGCTCGTGACTACTTGATGATGGAGGTGACGCGACCGGCACCGACCGTACGCCCACCCTCACGGATCGCGAACCGGAGACCCTCCTCCATCGCGATCGGGTTGATGAGCTCGACCGTCATCTCCGTGTTG
>JBEAXD010000235.1:0-2668 GCA_041159995.1 Actinomycetota bacterium
GCGTCGACGAGGTCGGCCCGCACCGTCGGGTCGAGGGTGATCGAGTTCGACGACACCGCCACCGCCGCCGCGCCGGGCCGCCCCGCCAGCGCGGGCAGGAGCCCGTCGAGGAACGCCAGCGCGCCGAAGTGGTTCACCGACACGATGAGGTCGGAGTGCAGATGCGGACCGACGCCGGCCACCGACGCCACCGCATCGAGAAGACCATCGGCTGCGGCGAGGACCGCGTCGATCGCCGCCGTGCGGCCCGTCGGCGTCGAGAGGTCGGCGACCACCTCGGCGTCACGCAGGTCGACGCCGATCACGCGATGTCCGGCCGCCTCGAGCCGCGCCCGCACCGCGAGGCCGAGCCCCGATGCCGTCCCACTCACCGCGACCGTGCGCGCCATGGTTCCCCCTCGGGGTCTCGAGCGGCCCGCGGGCCACCACTACTTGGTGGCGACCGGCGCGACGATGCCGCCACACCCGTGGGTCACCGGGATCGGTGTCGCCGAGAGCAGGAAGTCGTACTGACCATCGGCCGCGCAGTCGTCGGCGAGCGCGTCGAGATCCCACTGCTGTCCCTGGGGCATCCCCACATCGCGGAGCATGATCAGGTGCACGGGGAAGAGGAACGGGTTCGCACCGGGGCACGGATAGGGCTCGAACACGTGGGTGTCGTTCGCGACCGCAGCCACATCGTGCGCCTGGAGCCACTCGACCGCGTCGAGGCCGATGCCGGGCGAGATGTCGGCGTACCGCCGGTTGTCGCCCTGCTTGAACCAATGGATCTGGCCCGTGCGCACGAGCACGATGTCGCCGGGCTGCACGGTGAGACCGGCCGCATCGAGGCACGCGTCGAGGTCGGCGCCGGTGACTGCGTACGGCTCCTCGAACCAGTCGACTCCCTTGAGGCGGGCGACGTCGCACAGCAGTCCCCGCGTGACGATCGGGCCGAACCGATCGATGCCGAGTTCGGTCGCGCCATCCTCCTCGGTCACCACCGAGTTCGGGCGGCCGTTGAAGAGCAGGTTGTCGTAGCCCGCGTGGGCGAGCGCGTCCCAGTGGGTCGTCGTGTGCGTACCCGTCTCGATCTTGTCGTCGCTCGTCTGGAAGTCACCCGGATCACCGGTGAACGCGAACGACACGGCGGTCATGGTGTGGACGGGGTTCGTGCGCCCCGGGATGCGACCGGTCTGGGGCCCGTTCGCCCCGACCCCGATCGCGAGCGGGAACGACCGACCGGTACGGACCGCCGCAGCGCCACGCCGCGTCGCCGCCGCGTCGAGGAGGTTCAGGGTGCCGCGCTGGTCGTCGGCGCCCCAACGGCCCCAGTTCGAGACGCGGGCGGCGAGCGCCTGCTGTTCGGCATCGAGCGGCATCGGTGCTCCGGACTACTCGGCGTACTGCTTGCGCAGTTCGTGCTTGAGCACCTTGCCGGTCGGGTTGCGCGGGAGCGCGGGGAGGATCTCCACCTGCTCCGGGATCTTCATCGTCATGAGCCCACCCTCCTTGCAGAAGGCGAAGACGTCCTCGAGGGACGGCGCGTCCTGGCCCTCCTCGACGACGATGACCGCGCAGGCCCGCTCCCCGCTCGCCGGATCGGGCAGGCCGATCACCGCCACGTCGGCGATCGCCGGGTGCGTGAAGAGGAGGTCCTCGACCTCCTTGGCCGAGATGTTCTCGCCCTTGCGGATGATGACGTCCTTGAGCCGCCCGGTGATCGTGACGTATCCGTCGTCGTCGACGACGCCGAGATCCCCCGTACGGAAGTAGCCGTCCTCGTCGAACCCGTGCGCGTCGAGTTCCGGATCCGTGTACCCGAGGCAGAGCTGGGGACCCCGCACGCGGATCTCGCCCTCGTGACCCCGACCGACGACCTCGCCGTCAATGGTCACGACCTTCACCGTGACCCCCGCGGTGAGCGGACCCTCGGTGTTCGCCAATTGCTCGTCGGTGTCGGTGAGCCGGGACATCGAGAGGATCGGGCACTCCGTGAGGCCGTAGCCGGACAGGATTCCCTGGCCACCGAGTTCGGCTTTCACCTCGTAGTGCAGCGCGGGCGGCTTCGCCGCACCGCCGCCGACGAAGAGCCGGGCGTCCGGGAAGAGCGGGTGGTCGGCTTGGCGCTGCGCGTCGAGGTAGGCGAGGTGGAAGACCGTGCCCGCTCCCGCCACCGTCACCCGCTCGCGCTCGAGCACCGGGATCGTCGTGGCCGGCACGAAGCCCTCCACGATGACGTGCGGCGTCCCGGCGATGAGGCCCGCGACGAGCCACCCCGCGCCACCGATGTGGGTGAACGGGAACACGAGCGCGTTGCGATCCTCGGCGGTGAGTTGGAACGCGTCGACCATCGCGTACCCCGAGTGACCGACGGTGAGGTCCGTGTGCTTGGCGCCCTTCGGGTCGGCCGTGGTGCCCGAGGTGTAGAAGAGCCAGCGCAGCGGTGCGTCGGTGCGGACACCGGGCGTGAACGGCCCGGCCGCCCCGGGCGGGACCGGACCGAGGGTCGCCGGATCGCCGTCGGGCAGCGTGTCGCGTTCGACCACGACGACCTGCAGACCCGGAACCTCGGCGGCGATCGCACGCGCCATGGCCGAGTAGTCGAAGCCCCGCCACTCGCCGGTGACGACGAGCACCTTCGAGCCCGCCTGCCGCACCACGAACCCGACCTCGCGGTCCCGATAGA
>JBEAXD010000279.1:0-5517 GCA_041159995.1 Actinomycetota bacterium
CCTGCGCCGCAATTCGGCGCCACCCCGGTGGCGCCTACCGGCGTTTCACCTTGCGGCCCTGAACCGCGCGCGGCTAGCATCCGTCAGCCGTGCCGTCCCGCCCCGCTGCTGACCCCTGCCCCGAGGTCGGCGCGCGCCCGTCGTCTTGCAAGGAGTGACGTTGGCCCCTCTCGCGTCCCGCGAACGCTTCTCGTTCGGACAGCACCGCGAGGTGCTTCCCCTGCCCGATCTCATCGCGGTGCAGAAGGAGTCCTTCGAGTGGTTCATCAATGAGGGTGTCGCCGAGGTGCTGCGCGACATCTCCCCGGTCACGGACTTCACGGAGCAGCTCCGTCTCGAGCTGACCGACCACTTCTTCGAGCCGCCCAAGCACACCGAGGACCAGTGCCGCGAGCGGGACATGACCTACTCGCGCCCGCTCTTCGTCACCGCGCGGTTCATGAACGCCGGCACCGGTGAGATCAAGGAGCAGACCGTCTTCATGGGGGACTTCCCCATGATGACCTCGCGGGGCACGTTCATCATCAACGGCACCGAGCGCATCGTCGTCTCGCAGCTGGTGCGTTCCCCGGGCGTCTACTTCAACGTCGACGCCGACAAGGCCGACCCCGACAAGTTCATCGTCGGGGCCAAGATGATCCCGGGCCGCGGCGCGTGGCTGGAGTTCGAGGTCGACAAGAAGGGCGTCGTGTACGTCCGCGTCGATCGCAAGCGCAAGCAGCCGGTCACCATCCTGCTCAAGGCGCTCGGCTTCGGCGAGGCCCAGGAGGAGTTGCTCAACCTCGTCCTCGACCCGGCCGGCCAGCCCTACGAGACGATGCGCAACACGCTCGACAAGGACCCGACCGAGACGGTCGACGAGGCCTTCATCGACCTCTACCGCAAGTTGCGTCCGGGCGAGCCGCCGACGGTGGACGCGTCGATGAAGCTCATCGACACGCTGTTCTTCAACCCGAAGCGCTACGACCTCGCGAAGGTCGGTCGCCACAAGGTCTCGAAGAAGCTCCACGACGAGTACGCCCGGGTCATCGAGGTCCTCGACCGTCTCGGCATCCCGGTGCCCCCGGAGAACCCGGAGCGCGGTCAGGCCGAGTTCACGCTCTCGCGGGCCGACATCCTCGCGACGGTCTCCTACCTCGTGAAGCTGCACGCCAACGACCAGCCGGACGACTACTTCCCGGACGACATCGACCACTTCGGCAACCGCCGGGTGCGTTCGGTCGGCGAGCTCATCCAGAACCAGTTCCGCGTGGGCCTGTCCCGCATGGAGCGGGTCGTGCGCGAGCGCATGACCACTCAGGACGTCGAGGCGATCACGCCGCAGACGCTCATCAACATCCGGCCCGTGGTCGCCGCGATCAAGGAGTTCTTCGGCTCCTCGCAGCTCAGCCAGTTCATGGACCAGACCAACCCGCTCGCCGGTCTCACCCACAAGCGGCGTCTCTCGGCCCTCGGCCCCGGCGGTCTGAGCCGTGAGCGCGCGGGCTTCGAGGTCCGGGACGTGCACCCCTCGCACTACGGCCGCATGTGCCCGATCGAGACCCCGGAGGGCCCGAACATCGGTCTCATCGGCTACCTCGCGTCCTTCGCCCGCATCAACCGGTTCGGCTTCATCGAGACGCCGTACCGCAAGGTCGTCGACGGCCGGGTCACCGAGCAGGTCGACTACCTCGCGGCCGACGATGAGGACCGGCACGTCATCGCCCAGGCGAACGCGCACCTCGAGTCCGACGGCACGTTCAAGGACGCCCGCGTCCTCGCGCGCAAGGGTCGGGGCGAGGTCGCGTTCGTGAGTCCGGCCGAGCTCGACTACATGGACGTGTCGCCGAAGCAGATCGTCTCACTCGCCACCGCGCTCATCCCGTTCCTCGAGCACGACGACGCCAACCGCGCGCTCATGGGCGCCAACATGCAGCGTCAGGCCGTGCCCACCGTCCGTCCGGAGGCCCCCTACGTGGGCACCGGCGTGGAGGGTCGCGCCGCCCACGACGCGGGCGAACTCGCAGTGGCGACCGAGGCGGGCACGGTGGCCGAGGTCACCGGCGCCTCGATCACGATGGCCTACGACAGCGGCAAGAAGGAGACCTTCCACCTCTCCAAGTTCCGCCGCTCGAACCAGGGCACCTGCATCAACCAGCGGATCCTCGTGAGCGAGGGCGACGTCGTGCCGGCCGGCGCGGTGCTCGCCGACGGTCCCTCCACCCACGGCGGTGAACTGGCGCTGGGCAAGAACCTGCTCGTCGCCCTCATCCCGTGGAAGGGACACAACTTCGAGGACGCGATCATCCTCAACGAGCGGCTCGTGCGCGACGACGTGCTCACCTCGATCCACATCGAGGAGCACGAGATCGACGCCCGCGACACCAAGCTCGGGGCCGAGGAGATCACCCGCGACATCCCGAACCTGTCCGAGGACATCCTCAAGGACCTCGACGAGCGCGGCATCGTGCGCATCGGGGCCGAGGTCGGTCCGGGCGATGTCCTCGTCGGCAAGGTCACCCCGAAGGGCGAGACCGAGCTGACCCCCGAGGAGCGTCTCCTGCGCGCCATCTTCGGCGAGAAGGCCCGCGAGGTCCGTGACACCTCCCTCAAGGTGCCGCACGGCGAGACCGGCAAGGTCATCGACGTGAAGGTGTTCTCGCGGGATGCGGGTGACGAACTCGCCCCCGGCGTCAACGCCCTCGTGCGTGTCTACGTCGCCCAGAAGCGCAAGATCAGCGAGGGCGACAAGCTCGCCGGTCGCCACGGGAACAAGGGTGTGATCTCGAAGATCCTCCCGCCCGAGGACATGCCGTACCTCGCCGACGGCACCCCGGTCGACATCGTGCTCAACCCGCTCGGTGTGCCGAGCCGCATGAACATCGGCCAGGTCCTCGAGGCGCACCTCGGCTACGTGGCCCGTCACGGCTGGGACGGGGTGAGCGACAAGCCCGCCCAGACCCGCAAGACCCGTCCGATCACCGAGCCGGCCGTCTGGGTCCAGACCCCGGTGTTCGACGGTGCGCACTGGGACGAGGCGGAGGAGAGCGGACCGCTCCCCACCATCAAGCACCTGTTCGGCGAACTGCACGCCGACGGGGCCGACGGTGCCCACCTCGCCACCGACGACGGCAAGGCCCAGCTCTTCGACGGTCGGACGGGTGAGCCCTACGACCGCCCGGTCACCGTCGGGTACATGTACATCCTGAAGCTGTCGCACCTCGTGGACGACAAGATCCACGCACGCTCGACCGGTCCGTACTCGATGATCACCCAGCAGCCGCTCGGTGGGAAGGCGCAGTTCGGTGGTCAGCGGTTCGGTGAGATGGAGGTGTGGGCCCTCGAGGCCTACGGCGCCGCCTACGCGCTCCAGGAGATCCTCACCATCAAGTCCGACGACGTCCTGGGCCGGGTCAAGGTCTACGAGGCGATCGTGAAGGGCGAGAACATCCCCGAGCCGGGGATCCCCGAGTCCTTCAAGGTGCTCATCAAGGAGATGCAGGCGCTCTGCCTCAACGTGCGGGTCCTCGACGAGGCCGGCGCCGAGGTGCAGATCCGCGAACTCGACGAGGACGCCTTCCGGACGACCGAGTCGCTCGGCATCGACCTGTCCCGGCCGGAGCGCGGCTCCGACGAGGAGGACGAGGCGCGCCGCAGCGCGCCCTAGTCCACGGCCGATCATCACCGGCCGGTGGTGTCCGCACCACCGGCCGTGCAACACCCCCCGGTACAACCACGCACGACGCTCACACGGAGAATCAGGGTGCTCGACGTCAACGCCTCCGAGAAGCTCTCCATCTCGCTCGCCACCGCGGATCAGATCCGCACGTGGTCCGAGGGCGAGGTGAAGAAGCCCGAGACGATCAACTACCGCACGCTCAAGCCGGAGAAGGACGGCCTGTTCTGCGAGAAGATCTTCGGTCCGACCAAGGACTGGGAGTGCTACTGCGGCAAGTACAAGCGCGTCCGCTTCAAGGGCATCGTGTGCGAGCGCTGCGGGGTCGAGGTCACCCGCTCGAAGGTCCGGCGGGAGCGCATGGGCCACATCGAGCTCGCCGCGCCGGTCACCCACATCTGGTACTTCAAGGGCGTCCCGAGCCGGCTCGGTTACCTGCTGGACATCGCCCCGAAGCAGCTCGAGAAGGTCATCTACTTCGCGTCGAACCTCGTCACCTGGGTCGACGCCGAGCGGCTCCACACCGACTTCCCGGAGCTCGAGGCCGAGTTCCGGGCCGAGATCTCCGACCTCGAGCAGCGGCGCGACGTCGAGATCGAGCAGCGGTTCCAGGCGCTCGAGAAGGACCTCGCGGCCGCCGAGGCGGACGGGGCCAAGAAGGCCGACACCGAGAAGCTCCGCAAGGCGACCGAGAAAGAGGTCGAGGAGATCCGCGACCGGTACCAGTTCGACATCGACTTCGAGAAGACGGTCCTCGACACGATCAAGTCGCTCAAGCCGAAGCAGCTGATCGACGACGAGCGGGTGTGGCGCGAGCTGCGCTACCGGGTGGAGGACTACTTCGCGGGCGGCATGGGGGCCGAGGCGGTCAAGGACCTCATCTCGCGCCTCGACCTCGAGGCCGAGGAGATCGAGCTCAAGGAGGTCAGCCAGACCGCCAAGGGGCAGAAGAAGGCCCGGGCGATCAAGCGGCTCAAGGTCGTCTCCGCGTTCAACCGGCGGGACGAGGACGGTCGCGTCGTCAACTCGCCGATGGGCATGGTGCTCGACGCGGTCCCGGTGATCCCGCCGGACCTGCGCCCGATGGTGCAGCTCGACGGTGGCCGCTTCGCGACCTCCGACCTCAACGACCTGTACCGCCGTGTCATCAACCGCAACAACCGCCTGAAGCGGCTCCTCGATCTCGGTGCGCCCGAGATCATCATCAACAACGAGAAGCGCATGCTCCAGGAGGCGGTCGACGCCCTCTTCGACAACGGTCGTCGCGGCCGCCCGGTCACGGGCCCCGGCAACCGGGCGCTCAAGTCGCTCTCGGACATGCTCAAGGGCAAGCAGGGTCGGTTCCGTCAGAACCTGCTCGGCAAGCGCGTGGACTACTCGGGCCGTTCGGTCATCGTGGTCGGTCCGCAGCTCAAGCTCCAGCAGTGCGGTCTGCCGAAGCAGATGGCGCTCGAGCTCTTCAAGCCCTTCGTCATGAAGCGGCTCGTCGATCTCAACCACGCGCAGAACATCAAGAGCGCCAAGCGCATGGTCGAGCGTTCCCGGCCGGTCGTGTGGGACGTGCTCGAGGAAGTCATCGCGGAGCATCCGGTGCTGCTCAACCGCGCGCCGACCCTGCACCGCCTCGGCATCCAGGCCTTCGAGCCGCAGCTCATCGAGGGCAAGGCCATCCAGATCCATCCGCTCGTCTGCACGGCGTTCAATGCCGACTTCGACGGCGATCAGATGGCCGTTCACCTGCCGCTGTCGGCGGAGGCCCAGGCTGAGGCACGCATCCTCATGCTGTCGAGCAACAACATCCTCTCGCCGGCCAATGGTCGCCCCATTACGACGCCGACCCAGGACATGGTCCTCGGCATCTA
>JBEAXD010000026.1:0-9763 GCA_041159995.1 Actinomycetota bacterium
GAGTTCGCGCCGGGGGTTGCGGAGGAGGACCTTCATCGGGGTGCAGGGTACCGGCACTCGGGCGCGGACCGGATCCGGGTGGCGCGGATCAGCCACCCCGGCGGATGCCGACGATCTCGTAGCGCGTCCCCGGCTCGACCTTGAACCGCAGCAGCACCCGGTTGCTCGACCGCAACCGACGCCGGGCGAACCGCAGGATGAGGAACGAGGCCATCAGCCCGTTCGCTCGCGAGTGGCGCCGGAGGCCGTAGCCGATCGCAGTCCTGGCGACGCTCCGGGTGAAACTCATACCCGACGGATCTCGACCACGGTGGCCAGACGCTTGCCGCGCCAGCGCCCGATCAGGAAGATGCCGACGACGACCACGGTACCGATGATCACGGCCGTGGCGACGGCGTTGCGCTTCTGACCGTCGACCTCGCCTGCGACCGTGTCGTTGATCTCCTCGAACTTCGCACGGAGGTCGTCCGGTGTGATCCGTCGCTGTTCGGCCATCAGATCCTGCGCTCCCTGCGTCGCGTCGTGACCTTCCAGGTGATGAAGCCGCTGAGCCCGAGGAGGATCACGACGATGAAGTACGGCGCCCACGACCAGTTGCCGTCGAACACGCCGCCGGCCTCCTCCTGGAGGAGGCGCAGGATGCCGACCGCACCACATGCCACACCGATGCCGATGAGCAACCAGGCCACGACCCCGAAGGCGACGTAGCCGGCGAGCGCCTTGAGCTCGTCCGTCGTCTCCTGCTTGAAGTACGCGAGGACGAGATCCTTGAGCTCCTGACCCTGCTGCGCGAGTGGCTTCGGTCGGGGGTTCACAGGGCGGGAGTCTCGCCGCGACCGGCGGACCGGGGCAAACGCACCCGAACGTCAGCCCTCGGCGGGGACCGGGTCCGGGCCCGGGATGGATGCAGCACCGTCGGTCACATCCGGGAACGCGGCGATCGCGCCGACCATCGCCTCGCGGAGTGCGAGTGCCCGACCCTCGCCGAACGGACCGTTGATGAGGAGGGCGAACCGCAGCGGCCGCCGAACGGTGCTCGTGCCGGCCAGACCGGACACCCCGTCGAGCGTCCCGGTCTTGGCGTTCACCCGCCCGGCCAGCGCGGTGCCCTCGAGTCGGTCCTCGAGGGTCCCTCGCTGCCCCGCCACCGCGAGGCCGTCGCGCAGCACCCGGAGGCGTTCGGCGTCACCCAGGCGCACCGCGCCGGCCACGGTCGCGCACGACGCCCGGTTCTCCCGGGACAGCCCGGACCCGTCGACCATCACGAGGCCGTCGGTCGGCACGCCGAGGCGCCGCAGTCGAGCGACCGCGACCTCGGCGCCGTCGGCGGTCGTGCCGGGGCGCCCGGCGTGCACGGCGACCGCCTTGAGGAGCATCTCCGCCCCGTGGTTGTTGCTCGCCGAGAGCACGCTGCCCGCGATGGCGGTGACGGGCGGTGAGGCGATCTGTGCGATCTCCCTCGCGTCGTCGGCGGCCCGTCCGCGACGCACGGGACCCACCCGCACCCCGCGATCCTCCAGCAGCGACGCCAACGCCACGCCGGTCGCGATCGCGGGGTCCTCCACGACGGTGCGGCGGGTACCCGGATCCTCGTAGCCCTCGTCCACGACGAGTGCCCCCACGGGTCCGACCGTGCCACCCGCTCGGTAGGACCCGGGCCACGACGGGTGGTAGCGCACCGCATCGAACCGGGAGTCGTCGACCACCAGGCCCCCGGGGAGGTTCCGAACGCCCGCGGCCACGATCCGATCGGCCAACGTCGCGAGTGCGGTACTGGGTCCGTCCCGCCGTTCGGGGTCGGCGGCGATCGCCGCGATGCCGGACGGGCTCCGCAGCACCGGATCGCCACCGCCGATGAGGGTGAGTGATCGCACGGCGTCCGGATCGTCGGTGGTGACGGCCCGCGTCGTGAACCGCGCCTCGGGCCCCAGCAGATCGACCGCCGCCGCAGCAGTGAGCAACTTGAGGGTGCTCGCCGGGACGAACGCGTCCGTCGCCCGTTCCGAGACGATGGCGGAGCCCGAGTCGGCGACGACGATGCAGGCTTCGAGCCCGGCGCGGATGGTGGTCAGCCGCGCGCCGAGTCGTACCGCACCGATGGCGTCCGCGACCGGACCGGGCGCGCGCCGGGCCGACAGGAGCGGGGTCGCGAGCTCGGCGGTCGCGATCGTGGGCCCTCGGTCACCCTCCGGGCGGAGGGCGAGGGTGATGGCGAGCGCACCGAGGATCGCGAGCGTGGCCGCCGCCGCGCGTTGGCGTCGTCGATGGTGGTGCTTCACGTGAGTCCGTGACGCTGCCGCCAGCGGGCGTGCTGCCACATGTGGTCCAGCGCGACCACCGCGCGGTTGGACGCCGCGTAACACAGGCGTCCGGTCTCGCGAACGGTGCGCGGTCCGGCGTTCGCGGGGTCGGCCACCGCGAGCTCGGTGGCCGTGAGGATCGGCTTGCCGGTGGCCGTGGACACCTCGGCCGCGGCCGCAGCGAACCGCGCGTCCTGTCGCTGGTGGTAGGCGACGATCCGATCGAGGCCGTGGTCCGGGTAGAACGGACCCTCCTGCTCCATGCGCCCCTGGTTCGCCTGGATGCCGAGCCCCAGGTAGATGACGGCGTCCACCTCGGGGTGCGAGGCCACGAGGTCGAGGACCTGCGGGATCGTGTCCCGGGTCTCGCCGCCGGCGAGGTCGATCGGATTGTTCCGACTCCACCGCGGCGGGAGGAGCGTGTCGATCCGGCGGCGCAGGTCGTCCGGGAGCGTCACGAGTTCGAGGCCGGACCGTGTGATCGCGTCCGCGGTCACGACCCCCCATCCCCCGGCGGTGGTGATGACGGCGACCCGCGGACCGCGCGGCAACGGTTGGGTTGCGAAGCTGGCCGCGGCCTCGAAGGCCTCCTCCACCGTGGCCGCCCGGGTGACGCCGGCCTGCCGACAGGCCCCGTCGAACACCCGATCGTCGGTGGCCAGGGCACCGGTGTGCGAGGCCGCGGCGCGCTGGCCGCCGGCGGTCGCCCCGCCCTTGAGCAGCACGAGCGGCTTGTGCTCGGTGACGCTGCGGACCCGGTCGTAGAACCCACGACCGTCGGTGATGCCCTCGACGTAGGCCAGGGAGACGGTCGTGGCGTCGTCCCTCGCGTAGAAGTCGAGGAAGTCCGGCACCGAGACCGCGGCGGCGTTGCCGGCGGAGACCGCGCGGCTGATCCCGACGCCCGTCTGGCACGCGTAGTTCAGGAACGACGAGACGAAGTTGCCGGACTGGCTCGCCACCGCGATCGAGCCCGCCGGCGGGTACGGCGCGACGATCTGTGCGCACAGTGCGGCAGGGGTCGACACCACCCCCTGCCCGTTCGGTCCGGCCAGGAGGATGCCGAGTTCATCGGCGAGCGCGACCAGGGATGCCTGTGCGGCCCGGCCCTCGTCGCCGGCCTCGCCGTACCCGGCGGAGGTGACGAAGGCGGCGCGGACGCCGCGGCGGGCGCACGCGCGCAGGAGATCCTCGTTGGCCCCGGCCGGCGTGCAGACGACCACGAGATCGACCGTCGCCTGCGCCGGCAGGTCGTCGACGCCGGGAACCGTCTCGATGCCGAGGATGGTCCCACCCTCACGGTTCGTTGCGTACACCTCGCCGCGGTACCCCTGCGAGAGCAGGTTGTGCAGTGCGACGAAGCCGAACTTCCCCGGGTGGCTCGAGGCTCCGGCGATGACGACGCCGCGCGGGTCGAAGAGGGCCCGGAAGCCCGCGCCATCGGTCATGCCGGCCCCCCGGTCACCTCGACGAGCGCGTCGACCGCGATCGGACGCCCATCGACGATGATGAGCGGGTTGAGGTCCACCGAGGCGACGTCCGGTTCGGTCGCGGCCACCTCGGCGAGCGCGACGAGGACCGCCGCGACCGCATCGCGGTCCACTGCGGGTTCGCCGCGGAACGGTCCGAGGATGGATTGCAGGCGGAGGTCCTCGAGCAGGCTGCGGGCCTCGTCCAGATCGAGGGGTGCGAGGCGGAACGCGACGTCGCCGAGGGCCTCGGCGAGGACGCCGCCGATCCCGAGCATCACGACCGGGCCGAACTGCGGATCGGTGAGGAGCCCGGCGATGAGCTCGCGGGTCCCTCGGAGCATGGGGGCGACGAGCAGGGACACGGGGCCGTCCTCGGGAGTGGCGGCGTCGAGCAGTTCACCCGCCGCGCGGGCCACGGCGTCCTCGGTGGCGAGCCCGAGCCGCACGAGACCCCGTTCGGTCTTGTGCGCGATCCGGTCACCGTTCAGCTTGAGGACCGCCGGGAGGCCGACCTCACGGGCGGCGGCGACGGCCTCGTCGGCGGAGTCGACGATGCGTTCCGGTGCGAACGGCACCCCGTGACGGCGCAGGAGATCCTTCGAAGCCGCTTCGGACAGTGTCACGGACTGGGTCGGCACGCTCGGTCCCCTCTCGGATGGGGGCGTAGCCTACCGGCGTGTCCGGTCCTCTCCCCCGGCGCGGCGTGATCGAGGGCTTCTACGGGCAGCCGTGGACGTTCGCGGAACGCGTCGACGCCCTCCGGTTCCTCGCCGACGTCGGCATGAACGCCTACGTGTACGCACCGAAGGACGACCCGCGGCACCGGGAGGCCTGGCGGGAGCCCTACGAGCGGGAACAGCTCGCGGAGTTCGGCCGCCTCGCTGCGGTCGGTCGTGAGGTCGGGGTGCGGGTCGGCTTCGCCATCTCGCCCGGGCTCGACCTCGATCCCCGATCGTCCGAGGATCTCGATGCGCTCGTGCGGAAGGTCGCGACGATGGCCGACCTCGGGTGGACGTGGATCCTGCTCGCGTTCGACGACATCCCGGCCCGCCCGGGGGCGGCGGCCGAGCAGGCCGCGGTCGCCGCGCACATCCTCGAAGCGCTCACCGAGGGAGCGGTCGGCGCCGAACTCACCCTGGTTCCGACCGAGTACGTCGGGACCCGACCGAGTCCGTACCTGCGCGAACTCGGCGCCGCGCTGGACCCTCGGATCGGCGTGATGTGGACGGGCCCCACGGTGTGCTCACCGCGCATCACCGCGGTGGATGCCACCGAGTGGTCCGGGGCGCTCGGGGGCCGCCCGCCGTTGGTGTGGGACAACGTGCCGGTGAACGACGGGTCGATGGCGTCCTCCCTCCACCTGGGGCCCTACCGTGGTCGGGACGCCTCGCTCGGATCCTCGGTCGCCGGCATCCTCCTCAACCCGATGAACCAGGCCCTCTGCTCCCGCATCATGATCGCCGCGGCCGCCGAGTACGCGACGGCGCCGGACCGGTACGACCCCGACGCGGCCTGGTGCCGTGCGGTCGAACGCGTGGCCGACGGGCGAACCTGGCTCGCGCCGATCGCGGCGGGCATGGCCGACTCGCCGATGGTGGATCCGCAGGACCTGCCGATGGCGCGCACCCTCGACCGGGCCGCGCGCGGACAGGAGGACGCGTGGTCCGAACTCGGTGTCGCGGTGCGGGAGCTGCGGGACGCCGGACGCGCGGCCCGTTCGGCGGCGGAGGCGGGCGACCCGTTGGCCGTCGAGCTCGCACCGTGGTGTGATGCGATCGAACGGGAGACCACCGCGGCCATCGCCGCGTTGCGCCTGCGCGCCGTGCTGCGCGCCGATGCGGTCGACGCCACGGTCGCACTCCAGCACGCGGTCGGGACGGCCTGGGCGTGGAGCGCGGCGCGACGGGGTGCCGATCGCACCGTGCTCGGTCCCCGGTCCACCGTCCATCCGGCCATCGTGCAACTGGCCGACGGACGCCCGGCGTTCGACGTGACCACCGGACTCCGCTTCGACGCGAACGTCGTCGATCGCCTCGTCCGGGGTGTCCTCGCCGAGTACGAGGCCTGGCGCATCGCCGAGGACGGTGCGGCGTGATCTCGATCGTGCTCCCCGCGTTCAACGAGGCGGGGATGCTCGAGACCACCGTTCGCAGGGTGGTGGAGGGGTTCCGAGGGCTCGGGGGCCCGTTCGAGGTCCACGTGATCGAGAACGGTTCGACCGATGACACCGCCGCGGTCGCCCGTCGCCTCGCGGTCGAGTGGCCCGAGGTTCGGGTCGGGTCGCTCGGGTACGCCGACTACGGCGATGCGCTGCGCGCCGGGCTCCTGGCCTCGACGGGTGACGCCGCCGTCGTCTTCGACGTCGACTACTACGACCTCGAGTTCGCTGCGGCGGCACTCGAGGCGTTGGACGCGTCCGTCGATCCGACCGGTCCGGTGGTCGTCGTCGGATCGAAGCGGGCCCCGGGGGCCCAGGACGAGCGTTCCCCGCTGCGACGCCTCGCCACCGCCATCTTCAGCGGCATCCTGCGCCGCCTCTTCGGTCTCTCCCTGTCGGACACCCACGGCATGAAGGTCCTCAGTCTCGCGGCCCTCCGACCCGTCGTCGCCGAGTGCCGGTGCGGAGCCGACCTGTTCGACACCGAGTTGATCATCCGGGCCGAGCGAGCCGGTTTCCGGGTCGCGGAGATCCCCGTCATCGTCCGGGAACTGCGACCGTCGCGCACGTCGATCCTCCGTCGCGTCCCGCGCACGCTCGGCGGCATCATCCGACTCCGGCGTGTGCTCGGCCGCCCCCCGGCGCGATGACGGAGGTCCTCGCAGCCCGGCGCGTGCTGCTCGCGGGCTCGCTCGAGCCGGGATGGATCGCGGTGGACGGAGGCCGGGTGACCGACTCCGGCACCGGCGACCCCCCGAAGGGCGCGACCGATCTCGGGGACGTCGTGCTGGCGCCCGGGTTCGTCGACCTCCAGATCAACGGGTGCGGTGCGATCGACTTCCTCCGGGCCGAGGGCGAGGAGTGGTCGGTCGCCGGGCGGAGCCTCGCCGCCCACGGGACCACCTCGTACCTCGCGACGCTGTGCTCGAGTCCGCGTGACCGTTACCCGGGCGCGCTCGGACGGGTCGCTGCGGCGCGGATGACGGCCGATGGGGCGCGGATCGACGGCGTCCACCTCGAGGGGCCGTTCCTCGGGGCGGCCGCAGGAGCACACCCGCCGGCGTTGCTCGGGCCGGCGGACACGGATTGGCTCGACGCCGTGCTCGCCGATCGACCCGGGCTCGTCCGCCTCGTCACGCTCGCGCCGGAGGCCGATCACGGAGCCGAGGCCACCGGGATGCTCGTCGCGGCCGGGGTGCGGGTCGCGCTCGGGCACTCGGAGTGCTCCTACGAGGAGGCGGTGGCGGCCGCGGATGCGGGAGCCACGATCGTGACCCACCTGGGCAACGGCATGCGACCGCTCCACCAGCGCGATCCGGGTCTCGTGGGTGCCGGACTGACCGAACCGCGCCTCGTGCCGAGCCTCATCGCCGACGGCGTCCACCTCCACGATGCGTTCCTGCGGGTGGCGACGCGGATGCGGCCGGACGCCATCCTCGTCTCGGACGCGGTCGCCACGGGGGTCGAGTACTTCGGGTCCGTGGTGACCGGGCGGGACGGCGCGGCGTACCTCGGCGACGGCACGCTCACCGGCGGCACCGTCTCCCTCGACGCGTGCGTCCGCACGGCCGTACGGATCGGGGTCCGCCCCGAGCACGCCCTCATGATGGCGAGCGTCCACCCGGGACGAGCGGTCGGCCTCGACACCTGGGGAGCGATCGGAGCCGGTGGTCGGGCCGATCTCATCACCCTCGACCCGACGACGCTGTGCGTGCAGGCGGCCTGGGTCGACGGGCACGCCGTGGGAAGCGACCGCCCGTGAACCGCTATGCCGCCGCCGTGTCGGGTCATCCCCTCGCCACGCACGCGGTCGGCGAGGTCGCGGGGGAACTGCTGGACGCACTCGGTGGCGCGACGCCCGACCTGCTCGCGTGGTTCGTGAGTCCGCACCACATCGGCGCGATCGAGGACATCCACCGGGCGCTCGGCGCGGTGATCGGCGCCCGCACGACCATCGCCACCACGGCCGTCTCGGTGATCGGCGGTTCGCGGGAGATCGAGGACGCACCCGGCCTGAGTGCGTTCGCCGCCGTCCTCCCGGATCTCCGTCTGGACCCCGTACGCATCGCGGCCGTCGAGACGGCGGACGGTCGGGATGTCATCGGGTGGCCCGACGAGCTGCCGGGTGCCCACACGCTCATCCTGCTCGGCGATCCGTTCACCCTGCCCGCCGATGCGGTGCTGGACGGCCTCGCGGCCCGGGCGCCGCTCGTACGGGTGGTCGGGGGGCTCGCGTCCGCCGGGACGCGTCCGGGCGTCAACCGGCTCATCCTCGACGGGACGATCCACCACGAGGGTGGCGTCGGGGTCGCCGTCTCGGGGGGTGTCGGATTCGGCACGGTCGTGTCGCAGGGTTGCCGACCGCTCGGGGACCCGTTCACGGTGACCGAGGCGGAGGGCCAGTTCATCGTGACCCTCGGCGGGCGGCCGGCGCTCGAGCGCCTCCAGGAGACCGCCGCGACGGCGAGCGAGGCCGAGCGTGATCTCCTGCGACGTGGGGTCCACCTCGGGATCGCGGTCGACGAGCAGCGGGACGAACTCGGACGGGGTGACTTCCTCATCCGGACGGTGATCGGCGGCGATCGGGAGTCCGGAGCGATCGCGGTCGGCGCCCGGGTGCCGGTCGGCACCACGGTGCGGTTCCAGGTGCGTGACGCGGCATCGGCCGACGAGGACCTGTCCCTCATGCTCGGCGGGCAGGACGCCGCGGCGGCGCTGCTGTTCACCTGCAACGGGCGGGGTACGCACCTGTTCGGCACCCCCGATCACGACGCGCTCGCCGTGCAGGGGGCGCTCGGACCGATCCCCCTGGCCGGCATGGCGTGCGCCGGAGAGTTCGGGCCCGTCGGGCCGGTCAACCACCTCCACGGGTTCACCGCGAGCATCGCGCTCCTCCCCCACTGAACCCCCGCTCAAGATCCGGGGCGAGCGCGGAGGCGGTGCCTAGGATCGCCGGAGCGGACGGAGTGGGTCTGTGTGCACGCCCCCGGGTTGCCCGAGGACGCGCGCGCCCGGCCCCCGATGAGGGATGTGACGGGTGGGCGACACCACGCAGACGGTCGACTGGGAGCAGCGCGGCATCGAGGTCATCCGTGGCCTGACGATGGACGCGGTGCAGCAGGCGAACTCGGGACACCCCGGTACGCCGATGGCGCTCGCCCCGCTCGCCCACGTGCTGTACACGCGCATCATGCGGTACGACGCAGCCGATCCGGGGTGGCACGACCGTGACCGGTTCGTGCTCAGCATCGGGCACGCCTCGATGCTGCTCTACTCCATGCTCCACCTGTGTGGGTTCGGCGTCACCCTCGACGACATCCGCGCGTTCCGGCAGTGGGGCTCGCTCACTCCGGGGCACCCCGAGAAGGGCCACACCCCCGGCGTCGAGGTCACGACGGGTCCCCTCGGTCAGGGCATCGCGAACGCGGTCGGCCTCGCCATCGCCGAGGCGAACCTGCGGGAGCGGTTCGGGGCCGACCTCACCGACCACCGCATCTTCGCGATCGTCGGCGACGGCGACCTGCAGGAGGGGGTGAGCCACGAGGCCGCGTCCATCGCCGGACACCTCGGTCTCGGCCGGCTCGTCGTGATCTACGACGACAACCACATCACGATCGACGGCGGCACCGAACTGTCCTACAGCGAGGACGCCGCGCGGCGTTTCGAGTCCTACGGGTGGCACGTCCACGAGATCGGTGAGGTCGCGAACGATCTCGACGCGCTCGAGGCGGGCATCCGGTCCGCGATGGAGGAGACCGATCGGCCGACCCTCGTCGTGCTGCGCTCCCACATCGGCCACCCGTCGCCGAAGTTCACCGACACCGCGGCGGCCC
>JBEAXD010000044.1:0-8993 GCA_041159995.1 Actinomycetota bacterium
TACGTGCCCGGTACCTGGGCCGAGCCCGATGAGCTCCTCGCCTTCGCCGAGGTGCTCGCCGCCCGGGGGCGCGGGGTGTTCGAGGTGTCGCCGCGCTTCGACGGCGACGGTCCCGCAGAGCCCCGCGTCGAGTCGGAGCTCGCATGGATGTCGGCGATCGCGGCGCGCACGGGACGGTCGGTCACCTTCAACCTGTCCCAGACCCACGCGCAGGGTGATCACTGGCGTCTCGCGATCGATCTCGCGCGCCGGGCCGGAGGGCGGATCCGACCGCAGACCACCTCGAAGAGCGTCGGCGTGCTGTTCGCGCTCGCGTCGCACACGCCGTTCGACCGCGAGCCGGCATGGGCCGAACTCGGCGGTCTCGACCTCGAGGCCCGACTGTCGCGGCTGCGTGACCCCGCGGTCCGCGCCCGCCTCGTCGCCGATCCGCGACCGGTCGAGGGGTACGACGAGTTCTTCGTCGTTCGCGAGCCGGTGCGCTACGACAATGCGCCCGAGGCCTCACTCGGTGCGATCGCCCGGGCCCGCGGCGTCAGCGCGGCCGAGGCGTTCATCGACCTCAACCTGGAGACCGCCGGTCGGATGGTCCTCGCCCTGCCGTTCCTCAACCAGCGGGTCGACGCGATCGAGCGGATGCTCGGCGAGGACGTCGTCGTCATGGGACTCGCCGACGCCGGTGCGCACGTCGGTCAGGTGATGGACGCGAGTCAGCCCACCTACTTCCTCACGTACTGGGTCCGCGAGCGCGGTCTCCTCGGGGTCGAGGAGGCGGTGCGCCGTCTCACCTCGGACACCGCCGACTTCATGGGCATCCCCGATCGGGGCACGGTGCGGGAGGGCGCGTTCGCCGACCTCAACGTGATCGACTGGGACGCGCTGGCGCTCGAGGTGCCCGAGTTCGCGCACGACTTCCCGCACGGGGCCGGGCGTTGGACCCAGCGGGGGCGCGGCTACGACACGACGATCGTGAACGGGGAGGTCGTGCTCGAAGCGGGTGAGCACGTCGGCGGACACGCGGGTCGGGTGCTGCGCAGCGGCCCCGACCTCCGGTGAGGGTGGAGGAGGCACGGTGAGCGAGCGGTTCGAGGTCACGCCGGCGGACGAGGGCCGACACCCGGCCGGGGGCGAGGAGTTGTGGGGTGAGTCCTGGTACATGGATTTCGCCGCGATGGATGCGTCGTACGGCGGGTACGTGCGGCTCGGCCTCTACCCGAACCTGAACCGCACGTGGTTGTGGGTCCACCTCACGGGCGAGGACCGCCCGCTCGTGCTCATCCGGGACCACGACCTCACCTGTGCCGACGGGGCCGAGGGGCTGCTGCCGTCGCGCGAGGGACTGTGCGCGGCGATCCGGGTGGAGGAGCCGTTCCAGCGGTTCCGCGTCGTGGCCGAGGGCACCGGCGTGCGCCTCGCAGAACCGTCCGACGCCTTCCACGGCGAGGACGGTGAGGAGGTCGCCGTGGCGGTCGACCTCGTGTGGGAGAGCCGGGGTCCCGTGTTCCCGTACCAGATGACGACGCGCTACGAGATCACCTGCCACATCACCGGCACGATCACGATCGACGGGGAGGTCACTCGGGTCGACTGCCCGGGGCAGCGCGACCACTCCTGGGGCGTGCGCGACTGGTGGATGTTCCCGTGGAACTGGACGGCCGGTCACCTCGACGACGGCACGTCGTTCCATGCGGCCCGGTCGATCATCCCGCAGCTCGAACTGTTCGCGACCGGCTACACGATCACCCCGGACGGGGCGATGCTCGAGGCCGACCCGGACGACATCGTGGTGGCCGAGGTCGTCACCGATGACGAGGCGCTCCCGGTCTCGTCGCGCCAGCGCATCGGCGGGGTCGAGTTCACGGCGCGCCCGGTCGGTCACGCGCCGGTGCTCCTCGTGGCGCCCGACGGACGGGTGGCGCGCTTCCCCCGGGCGATGTGCCGGTACGAGACCCCCGACGGGCGTCGGGGCACCGGGTGGACCGAGTACAACTGGCCCGAGGGCTGGCCGGCGCTGCTCCACGGGGCCTGACCGGGCTCGCTGCCCGTGGCCCCGGTCACCTAAATCCGACTTGCAAGGTCGGGAATCGGCCCGTACCCTTCCGGGCATGGCGATCACCTCCTCCCGGCCGGCGGCTCGGCGCTCGGGCCTGCTCTCCTTCCCGAATCCCGTCGACGAGCGGGCGGCCCGCACCGTGGCGACCGGCGTCGTCGCGATGGCGCTCGCGATCCTCGTGCTCGGTCAGTGGTGGGTGCTCGTGCCGCTCGCCTACGGCTTCGTCGCCCGTGTGGCCTCGGGCCCCCGGTTCAGCCCGCTCGGCCTGCTCGCGACCCGGGTGGTCGCCCCGCGACTCCCGTTCGCCCCGAAGTACTGCGCCGGGCCGCCGAAGCGCTTCGCCCAGGCCATCGGCGCCGTGTGCAGCGTGAGCGCACTCGTGCTCCACTACGTCGTCGGCGCCGACACCGCGGCGCTCGCCGTGCTCGGGGTGCTCACCATCGCCGCCTCCCTCGAGGCCTTCATCGGCTTCTGCCTCGGGTGCTGGATGTTCGCGAAGCTCATGCGCTGGGGGTTCATCCCCGACGATGTGTGCGAGGAGTGCAACGACATCTCGCGCCGCCTCGCCGCCTGACCCGTGCGGCGGTACGAGTACACGGTGCGGGTGCACACGGCAGCGCCGCCGGCCGACGTGTGGGATCTCCTCGTCGATGCCACGGGCTGGCCGCGGTGGACCCCGGTCCCGACTGCGGTCTACGAACGGGACGGCGAGCCCGCCCCGCACGGGATCGGTGCGATCCGCCGCCTCGGGCGGGGGCGGCTCGTGAGCCGCGAGGAGGTCGTCGCCTTCGAGGCGCCGCATCACTTCGCGTACGTGCTGCTCAGCGGACTGCCGTTGCGGGCGTACCGAGCCGACGTCCACCTCGTCCCCGATGGGTCCGGCACCGAGATCGAGTGGTCGGGCGGGTTCGACGCGACCTCCCGGGTCGCGGGGTCCTTCTGGAACGCGGTGCTGCGCTTCGGCATCATCCGCACGATCGCTCGAGCCCTCGCACGTGAGGCCGACCGGCAGGGGTCTCCTCGCCGCGGATCGGCGTGAGGGGGAACGCGTGGCAGGTCAACGCGATCGCGTCGACACGGCGGCGCGAGGTCCTCGCTCCGATCGGCCGTCGCCCCGACCCTCGCGGGGGCGTGGCCGAGTGACGGTGCGATGAGCATCGTGCGCGTCGGCGCGATCCAGATGGACTCGCGTCCGGACCGCGACCTGAACCTCGGGACGGCGGCCCGCCTGATCGATGCCGCCGTGCGTGACGGGGCGTCGATCGTCGTGCTGCCGGAGATGTTCAACCTGCTCGGCGACCGGGCCACCCTGCGGGCCGGGGCCGAGGCGCTCGACGGACCGACGCAGCGGTGGGCGGCCGACACCGCCCGCGCCCACGGCATCCACCTGCTGGCGGGGTCGATGATCGAGGCCGCCGGCGCGCAGCGCTTCAACACCTCGTGCCTGTACGGACCCGACGGTCGACGCATCGCGGCGTACCGCAAGGTGCACCTCTTCGACGTGAGCGTGCCCGGCGCCGAGTTCAGCGAATCGGCGACCGTGTCGCCCGGCGACGCGATCGTCGTCGCGTCGGTCCCGCCGCTCATGCTCGGGCTCGCCATCTGCTACGACCTCCGGTTCCCGGAGGAGTTCCGGGCCCAGAGTCGGCTCGGTGCGACGGCGATCGCGCTGCCGTCCGCGTTCACCGCGGCCACCGGCCGGGACCACTGGGAGCCGCTGCTGCGGACCCGGGCGATCGAGAACCAGTGCTTCGTCCTCGCGCCGGATCAGTGTGGGGTGCCCGCGGCGGGCCCGGCCTGGCACGGCCACTCCGTCATCCTCGACCCGTGGGGAGCCGTGCTCGCGGAGGCGGGCACCGAGGTCGGTCACATCGTCGCCGATCTCGATCTCGACCGCCTCGCCGAGGTGCGGCGACGGCTGCCCGCACTCGACCACACCCGACCGGAGATCTACGGATGATCGACATCTCGTGCGCCTTCCCCGCCCACCCGCGACTCGGCGCGATCGCCCGCCACGCCGAGGGACTCGGGTACACGCGCTGCTGGACCTACGACTCGCCGGCCCTCTACGGCGACGTCTGGGTCGCGTGCGCGGAGATCGCGCGGAGCACCGAGCGCATCGGTTTCGGGCCCGCCGTGCTCGTGCCCGGCCTGCGGCACCCGCTGGTCAACGCGAGCGCGATCGCCCACCTCGAGGGCATGGCGCCGGGTCGACTCGCGGTCGCGATCGGCACCGGGTTCACCGGCCGCATGGCGATGGGACAGCGTCCGTACCCGTGGAGTTTCGTACGGAACTACGTCGAGCAGCTCCGAGGGCTGCTGCGCGGTGAGGAGGTCCTCCACGAGGGTGCGCTCATCAGGATGATCCCGTCCGAGGGGTTCCTGCCGGAGCGACCGATCGAGGTGCCGATCCTCATCGGCGCGAACGGGCCCAAGGGACTGGAGGTCGCGCGTGAACTCGGCGACGGCGTCATGTCGATCGGGCCCGGTTTCCCGGAGTTCTCGTGGAGCGCGGTGCTCGCGTTCGGCACGGTGCTCGACGACGGTGAGCCGCTCGACAGTCCTCGGGTGATGGAGGCCGCGGGGCCGGCGCTCGCGGTCGTGTACCACGGCGCGTACGAGGCGGACCCCGCAGTCATCGAGGTGCTGCCGAACGGTCCCGCATGGCGCGATGAACTCGAGGCGATCCCGATCGAACGCCGTCACCTGGCGACGCACCAGGACCACCTGTGGCGGCTCACCGATCGCGACCGTCGGGTGGTGGATCCCTCGTTGTTCCCCGTCATGACCTGGACGGGTTCGCGGGCCGAGATCCACGAGCGACTCGTGGCGCTCGGGGAGAGCGGAGCGACCGAGATCCTCTACCAGCCGATGGGTCCGGATCTGGAGCGGGAACTCGACGCCTTCATGGACGCCGCCCGCGGCTGATCGGGTCAGGCCCGACCCGGGCCGGCCAGGGTCACCGGGACGAGCGAGGGCGAATCCGGCGCACCGCGGATCTCGTGGAGCGTCATCGTGTTCGGACCGAGGTTCATGAGCGGTGGCGGCACGACGCACCACCAGATCGTGCGGCCGTCCGCCGCCCGTTGGGTGCGGGTCACCGCGACGATCCGGCCGTTCGCGACGAGCGCGAGGTCGACGCCGGGCGGACCGGCGAAGGTGCCCTGGGAGTCGGCCCACGGGACCTTCGCGGCGAACGGATCGAACCCGAGCACGTAGCGCTCGGGGAAGTCGATCCCGCCCCGGCGGGTCGGGGCCGCTGCGTCGACCAGCGGTCCCGCGTACCTTCCGATGAGTCCGCCGTACGGTCCGATGAGGTACGGACGGACCCAGGCCGGCGAAGCGGCCGGCGCGGCCCGGGCGGTGAGCACCTCGGCGAACCCTGCGGCACGGTCGAACTCGAGGAACTCCCGGCCCGGCTCGGGCTCGATCATGTTGGCGTCCCAGTCCATGATGCGCACGCTGCGCCTCGCCCTCGCGGGCGCGAGCAGTGACCTGCCGTCGACCGCGAACGGGAGGTCGACGTCGAGGTGATCGGCGATGGTCGGGAGCACGTCGATCGACTCGGCGGGGCGGTCGTCGACCGCACCGGTGCGCTGCCCGGGTGCCTTGATGATGAGCGGGATCCACGCGATGTCGGTCCAGGTCTCGGTGGCCACGCCCCGGAAGGTTCGATCGGCCTCGAACGCGACCCCGTGGTCCGCGGTCACGACGATGAGCGCATCCTCGTACTCGCCGGTATCCCGCAGGCGCGCCACGAGGCGACCGAGCGCACCGTCGGCGGCCTGCGCGTTCATGATGTGGCGTTGACGCCCGGCGAGGGCGGTCCACTCGTTCGACCACGCGAGGCCGCCGAACCGACCATCTCCCGTGTCGACGAGACCGGTGCCGTGATCCTGGAACGCGTTGTAGTCCTGACCCGTGGGCAGGTAGTGCCACGGGAAGTGGGGAAGGAGCACGTGCAGGAAGTCGAGCGTCGGTTCCTCGGTGGCGCGCACCTGCGCGGTGAACCGGTCGGCCGTGCGTACGGCGAAGCCGTCCTCGGCGCCGATCGCGGTGAGGCTCGCCGGTGTGCGTTCCGGCGACGCGTTCCGCCGCCACACCTGCGCGGCGGCCACGAGCATCCCGCGCAGGCCCGGGTGGATGCCGCGCCGGGGCGGGGCCGGCGCGCACAACGAGGTCGGGCACAGTCGGGTCGCGGCCTCCTGCACGTGGAGGTCGTAGGTGCCGCCGAGCAGGGTGAAGAGGTTGTCCGGGTGCGCTGCGGTCGACGGCACCTCGTCCTGGTCGCGCGGCAGCCGGCCGGTGAGCAGGGCCGGTATCGCCGTGGTGGTCGCGGGGGAGACCGTGGTCGTGTTGCGGTACCAGGTGGATCCGTCGGCGAGCGCGGCCAGGTTCGGGTACATCTCGCGGTCGATCGCGCCGGATCCGTCGAGCAGGCTCGAGAGGGCGAACTCGTCGAAGGTGACCATCACGACCCGCGCCGGCCGCCGCACCTCGACCTCGGCCACGGGCGGTTCGGCCCGGAACACCACCTCGGTCACGCGGGAGGTCGCCACGAACAGGAGGCCGAACACGATCGGGGCGACGGCGAGCACCCGCAGCCAGGTGGCCGTCGCGGCCCAGCGCAACCGGGCCGTCGCCATGAGCACGCCGGCGGCTGCACCGACGGCGAGGAGCGCGCTCGGTCCGGCCGCAGTGGCCCCCTTCACGATCTGGAGCATGACGAGTCCGGCGGCGAGGCCGAGCAGAGCGGCGTGCACCCACCGACGGGCTCGGGGTGCCGCCAGGCCGACGAGCCACTCGAGTGCGAGGGCGGCGAGCGGGACGGCGAGCAGGACGATCCCGGTGAGCGCGATGAGCTGGAGCCCGGTGGTGCGCCACAGGATGAACAGCTCCGGGTTGCGCCCGAGGAGGTCGAACACCGGCTGGGCGATCGCGAGCCCCGAGAGCGCGAAGAGTTCCGCGAAGGCCAGCAGTTCCGCCCGGGGACGCAGGCGGCGCGCGGTCGGGGCGGGGGAGGTCGGTGCGGCGATGCGCGAACGGTACCGGAGCCCCGTCGCCCTCCGGACGCGGTGGCCGACCCACGTGGAGCGCCGCGCCGGGTGGGGGTATGATCGAGTTACTCATCAGTAACTTATGGGCCGCACCGGGGATCCCCGGCCGGCACCGGACCCCGTGGAGGAGACCCCCCGATGGCCGAATTCTCGCTCGATCTGAACGAGGACCAGATCCAACTGCAGCAGTGGGTCCACGACTTCGCCAAGGACGTCGTGCGTCCGGTCGCCCCGAAGTACGACGAGCTGGAGGAGACCCCCTGGGACATCATCCAGGAGGCCGCGAACATCGGCCTGTACTCCTGGGAGTTCGTCGCCCAGTGCTTCTCGGACCCGACCGGTCTGACCTTCCCGGTGATCAGCGAGGAGCTGTCCTGGGGTGACGCCGGCATCGGTCTCGCGATCTTCGGCACGACGCTCGGTGTGTCCGGCATCGTCGGCAACGGCACGCCCGAGCAGATCGCCGAGTGGGTGCCGCAGTGCTTCGGCACGCCCGACGCCATCCAGCTCGCGGCGTTCGCGGTGTCCGAGCCCGACGCCGGTTCCGATGTCTCGTCCCTGCGCACCCGTGCCGTCTACGACGAGAAGACCGACGAGTGGGTGATCAACGGGACGAAGACCTGGATCACCAACGGCGGCATCGACAAGGTGCCGACCGTGCACGTCGTCGTCGCGGCGGTCGAGCCCGAGCTCAAGAGCCGTGGCCACGCATCCTTCGTCGTGCCGCCGGGCACCAAGGGCCTGTCCATGGGTCAGAAGTTCAAGAAGATGGGCATCCGGGCCAGCCACACCGCCGAGGTCGTCTTCGACGACGTGCGCGTGCCGGGCTCCTGCCTCCTCGGCGGCAAGGAGAAGCTCGACGCCCGTCTGGCGCGTGCGCGCGAGGGCAAGTCCTCCAAGACGCAGGCCGCGATGGCGACCTTCGAGGCGAGCCGTCCGCTCGTCGGCGCGCAGGCCCTCGGTATCGCCCGGGCGGCCTACGAGTACGCGCTGGACTACGCCAAGGAGCGCAAGGCCTTCGGGCGCTCGATCATCGAGAACCAGTCGATCGCCTTCAAGCTCGCCGACATGAAGATGCAGATCGATGCAGCACGCCTGCTCGTGTGGCGTGCGTGCTGGATGGGTCGGGCCGGCAAGACCTTCTCGGCCGGTGAAGGCTCGATGTCGAAGCTCTACGCCGGTGAGGTCGCCGTGCGAGCGACCGAGGAGGCGATCCAGATCCTCGGCGGTGCGGGCTACGTCAAGGATCACCCGGTGGAGCAGTGGCACCGCGACTCGAAGATCTACACGATCTTCGAGGGCACCTCGGAGATCCAGCGGCTCGTCATCGCCCGGGCGATCTCGGGGATCCACATCCCGTAGCTCGCACCCAGTGACCCGGCGAATCTCCGGGACAACTGCACTTCTACCACGAGGGGCGGACACCAACAAGGGTGCCCGCCCCTCGTCGCGTCGGCGTGTCGCGAGCCCGTCGAGTCACACAGGGACGTCCGTCTGATTGCCCCGTCCGGTGCCCAGTCCGCGAGCGTGTGCTGGTTGCGGTGGCCTGAGCCCGCGGGCATCCTGTCCGCATGAGACTGATGGGCAGGGTGAAGTGGTTGGTCGTCGGCGCGTTTGCGTGCGTCGGAGTCGGTGGCGCTGCGTTCGCGGTCACGACCGCGACGTCGAGTGGTTCGAGCGGTGACCGGTACTACGCGTGCGTCACGACGACGGGACTCGTCCGCGCTGAGTCGATCACGTTGAACAAGCCGCCGACGAAGTGCAAGGCGAGTACTGACGTGATCAGGTCGTGGAACGCGACTGGCGCGACCGGTGTCGCAGGAGCGACGGGCGCGACTGGTCCGCAGGGCGCAGCCGGTCCAGCAGGACCGACAGGCGAACTA
>JBEAXD010000089.1:0-4372 GCA_041159995.1 Actinomycetota bacterium
GCCGTATCGTCGGGGCCCGTGACCGCGCCCGAGCCAGTGCAGGCAGCCGTGCTCGCCATCGTCGACGATGCCGGGGGCCGAGTCGAGTTCGACGCGGCAGACGCCGCGGCGTTCCTCGCGATCACCGAGGGTCTCGAGGCGGCGACCACCTCGGCCTGCTCGCGCTGTCGGAGCCGGGTGCTCGCCTGCGTCGCCCTCGTGGAACTGCTCGACGGCGCGCCGCCCCACCCGCGCACGACCGAGATCATCGAGCTCGCGGACGATGCGCCGACCCTGCACCTGTACGTGGTCGACCTCGCCGAGCGCTGCGCCCACCGCACCTGGCGGGACCCGGGTCACGAGGAGTGGCTCGACGCGGTCCAGCGGCCGGGGCTCGGCCGGCGCCGACCCTGATCCCGGGGCCGCATCACCGCTCGGTGTGGGTCAGGTGGTCGCGGCCTCGCCGATCGCGAGCAGATCCGCGAACGACTCGTCGAGGCATTCGAGGAGCTCGTCGGGGTCGGTGATCGCCGCCGGATCGGAGTTGATCCCGACGTGCATCACCCCGCAGTACGAGAGGGTGGTGAAGTTGACCGCAGATCCGCCGCGCGGGCCGATCGGGAAGTTCTCGGTGATGCGGGCGCCGGCCACGAAGAGGTCGACCGGGCTGCCTCGCAGGTTCGAGGTGGCGAAGTCGATGGTGCGCGTCTGGCTCCGGGTGGCCGCGACGAGCATCGAGGTCGGCAGGTTCACGATGAGGTCGGCGAGCGACTCGGCGGCCGTGACCGCACGCTCCCCGCGCAGGTGGCGCAGGGCCTCCCGGGTGATCACGAACCGCTCGGCCGGGTCCTTCGGGGTCGTGGGGACGAGGGTTCGGGTCGGCACGAACCGGTTCGCGGCGGTGTCGGCTGCGGTCCGCGTGCTGATCGGCATCGCCATGCGCAGTTCGTGCACGGGCTGGCCCATCCGGGCGAGGTACCGGCCGAGTGCACCCGCCACCCCGCACACGAACACGTCGTTCACCCGGCCGCCGAGCGCGTGGGCGGTGGACGTCGCGCTCTCGAGCGGGAACGTGAACAGGTCGAAACGTCGACCGAGTGAGCGCGGCGCGAGCAGCGGTGAGTGCGCAGCATCGGTGACGAGCACCTGGCGTCGCAACGAACCGAGCAGGTCGAGTCCACTGCCGATCGCACGGGGGGCGTCACCGGGGTGGAGCGCGAGCGAGACACCGGCCCCGATCGCGGTGCGCGCCATCTCGGCGTTGCGGTGCACCCGGTACGCCAGCGCGTCCCGGGCCACGGTGATCGCGGAGTTGCGCCGGACCGGGTCGTCCCGACGCTCGTCCCGGTCGCGCGCGTCGACCTCACCCACGATACGTTGCACGTCGGCGACCGGGGGCTCCTCGGCCCGCCGGTCCACGATGGACAGTGACAGCCGCAGTCCGCCGACGCCGTCGGTGATCGTGTGGTGGACCTTCTGCAGCAGGGCGGCGTGCCCGCCGGCGAGACCCTCGATGACGGTGAACTCCCACAGCGGACGCGACCGGTCGAACGGTGTGGCGCACAGCTGAGCGGCGAGGTCGAGGAGGTCGCGGACGGTCGCCGGATCCGGCAGCGCCACGCTGCGGACGTGGTAGTCGATGTCGAAGGCGAGGTCGGTGCGCCACTCGGGTGGGGCGAGGCGCAGCGGGGGAGTGACGACGCGCTCGCCGAGGTGGGGCATCGTCGCGACCGCGTGGAGCATGCGCTCCTTGAGGCGGTCGAGATCGGGGGGCCGATCCAGGATCGTGATGTTGCAGAAGTCGGACCGGAGCGCGGCGTCCTTCTCGACCGCCCACATGATCGCCTCGGTGGCCGACATCCTGCTCACGACGGGTGAGCGTGGCCGCTGTCCGGTCGGCGCGCAAGTACCGCCGCGCAGCCCCACGTTCCGTGCGGAACCGGCCACCCCCCGTCGGCCGAGTCGCCCGTTCCCGGACGGATCGGCCGGGTGTCAGCGGGGCACCCGGGTGCGCTTGAACTCGTTGATCGACTCGACGTCGAGCAGGTCGAGGATCCGCAGCAGGTCCTCGACCCGGCCCCGTTCCATGAGTCGGACGTAGGTGGCCGAGGTGGCGGTGATGAACGTCGGGACTCCCCACACGTCGTGATCGGCGACCGCCGCGGTGTGCTCGGACGCGAGGCGAGCGAGGGTCGCATGATCGTCCGCGATCGCAGCGACCGCATCCGGGTCGAGGTCGACCGACGCGGCGACCTCGCGCAGCACCGACTCCTCGGCGATCGCTCGGGCCTCCTCGTGGCGCGCCGCGAACACCGCGAGGTGGAAGTCCGGGAACCGGTCGGGGAAGTGATCCCGCACGGCGAGACCGAACAGCATCGCGGTCATGCCGGAGCCACGCCCCTCGGGCGGGCGGTCCCAGATCGGGATGTCGTCGGGATCGAGGCGACTCTGGTCGAGCGAGTACGGGATGAACGTCACCTCGAGATCCTCGCCGTCCCGCAGTGCCGCCACGATCGCTGCATGCACGTTGTAGGCGAACGGGCACCGGTAGTCCCAGGTGATACCGAATGTGCGGGTCATCGAGAGCTCCCTGCGGTCGCGACGCAACGAGTCGACGCGCGACGGACCGCTCGACGCGGTGACGACCACGGTACCGGGACCGGCCCGGAGCGGCCGAGTCGTGGCGGGTCAGGGGCGCCGGAGGGGGAGCACGCGACGTGCGACCGCTCCGAAGGCGATCCCGAGCGCCGCGCCGGCCAGCACGTCCGAGGCGTGGTGCATGCGTGTGTAGACGCGGCTCGCGGCCACGGCCCCGGCGAGCGCGTACCAGAGGCCGGGTCGGCGGGCGCCCTGGGACAGGAGGGCCGCCGCGGTGAACGCGGCCGTCGCATGGCCGGAGGGGAACGACGAGGTGATCGGCCGGCGCATCCCCATGGGGAGCGGTTCGTCGTCGACCTGGGGTCGCGCCCGTCCGAAGAGTGCCTTGAGTGCACCGTTGGTGATCGCCGATTCCGTGGCGAGCACGGCCGCGCCACGGAGGACGAGCGCCGGATCCCCGGCGATGGCACCGCGCAGGGCCACGATCGCGTTCCAGAGCAGCGAGTGGTCGGCGGCGCTCGAGAGCCCGTAGAACGCGCGGTCGGCGAGTGGGGATCGGTGGTCGCGGACCCAGGCGTCGACCGCCTCGTCGAACGCGGCGATCGCCGGGACGTCGGAGGGCGTGGGGAGGTTCGCGGCCATCGGGCCGCGCAGCCTAGGCGGGGACGGCGGGGAGCACCCCGAGCTGCCGGAGCAGGTCGTAGTGATCCCAGTACGTGCGGGAGGCCACGAGACGACCGTCACGCCACTCCTCGACGCTCGAGGCCCGCAGCAGGATGCGGGCGCCGGGTCCGTCGCCCTCGGTCGCGCAGGCCGCGAGGGGGCCGGTCCACGTGCCGTGCACCTCGTACTCGGAGAACACGCTCGAACCCTGGGTGAGCACGAGACTCGAGGAGATGGTGAGGTCCGGGAACGCGGTGAAGTCGCCGGACCACCAGTCGAGGACGGCATCGACCCCGCGGGCCACGCCGTGCCCGGGTCGCCACGCGGTCACGCGCGGGTCGAGCAGGCGGCGCATCGCGGCCAGATCGTGGTCGTTGCACGCATCGGTGAACGCCCGGTGGAGATCGGCCGCATCCCGGTTCATGTTCGCGTCACTCCTCGTCCCGTGGGCCCCGCACGTCCGCTGCTTCGGGTGCTCGGTGGCGGCCTCCCGACCGTACGACGCGCGGCGTGCATCCGGACAGGGCCGGTTCGGTGCGGATCGGTCGCAGTCGTGCGAACCGGACACGATTCGTGACGAGGGTCCCGAACGGCGCGCGCCGCCCCGGGACCGCCGCACCGTGGCGGTCGGTCAGTCGTCCCGGGCGACGAGGTCGAGTGCGTCCTGCGGATCGCCGCCGAACTCGGGGCAGAACTGGCGGAACGAGCACCAGTCGCACAGCTTCGACGCCTTGGGTCGGAACTCGCCCCGCTGGCACGCGGTGCCGATGGCATCCCACACGGCTTCCGTCCTCCGGCCGACCCCGCGGGCCTGTTGCTCGCTCGTCTCGGCCACGATCGCGATCGGCTCCTGCAGGTGCAGCAGCTGCACACGTGCCGGCAGTTCGCCGTAGTGCTCGGCGACCATGAGGGCGTAGAGGTTGACGCCGGCGAGCCGTTGATTCTGGTAGTTCGGGTGCGGCGCGCGCCCGGTCTTGTAGTCCGAGACGATGAGGCGGCCCTCGGCGTCCCGCTCCAGACGGTCGATGACGCCGCGCACGGTCGCACGACCGACCGTGGCCTCCAGTGTCAGTTCGAGCCCGATCGGCTCGAGGGTGGTCGGGTCCTCGAGGTCGAAGTCGCGCCGCACGAG
>JBEAXD010000147.1:0-9604 GCA_041159995.1 Actinomycetota bacterium
CCGAGGGAGGCGAAGGGTCCCCTCCGCGCCGGTGCCACCGGATCGTTCGCACCGGATTTCGAAGCAGCGCTCCTTGCGTCGCCCCTGCTGCTGGCCCAGGTCGCAACGACCGTGCTCGAGAGGGAATTTCCGAGCACCCTCCATGCAGATCTGCTCGCCGACGTCGGCCTCGACATCGCTCTCGTGGAGCCGACACGCGCTCGCGCCGCTGCGTTGCGTCGGCGCGACCCACGATTCCGTGCCGAAGTGGTCTTCGCGTACCAGCAATGCTGCGCTTTCTGCGGATTCGACGGCCTACTCCGGAACGCCGCGCTCGGCCTCGAGGCAGCGCACGTGCGGTGGTGGGCGTACGACGGACCCGATCACGTCTCCAATGGCCTGTGCCTGTGTTCGATGCACCACAAGTTGTTCGACCTCGGGGCGCTCACCGTCGACGACCGGAACCGGGTGAGCGTTTCGGGCCACTTCATCGGTCGCTCCGAGGCTGCGGATCGCCTCGTGTACGACCTGGATGGTCGCCCGGTCGCAGAACCGATCGCAGGCATGCCCCGCATCGATGACGATTACATCGCATGGCACCGCGACCAGGTGTTCAAGGCGCCGGCGCGATCAGCCGCCTGACTCAGGTTCCCCCGACGCGCGGCAAGCGGTCGCTACCCGTCATGCCCCGTCGGAAAGGCCCGGAGCGCCGTCATCGAGCTCGAGCAGCTCGGGCTTGACGATCTCGCGAGGAGGTTCGAGCAGCTTCGCATCGTGCAGGGCGTGCTGGCGACCGGCCCCGTACTCCTGCATGCGTCGCGCCTGGGGAGCCACACTCGTCTCCAGCGATCCGACTGCGCTGTTGAACGCTGACACGCTCGAGCCGAGCGCCCTGCCAACGGCGACAAAGTGCTGCGTGAATGTCCGCAGCCGCTTCAGCATCTCTGAGCCGAGTTCCTCGATCTCGCGCGCGTTCTGCGCCAACTGGTCCTGGCGCCACCCGTAGGCGATCGATCGGAGGAGAGCAAGGAGGGTAGATGCCGATGTGAGGATCACGTTGAGCTCAGCCGCTTCCTCAAAGAGTTGCGGGCGTGCGCGGAGCGCAGCAGGGAGCGATGCTTCGCCGGGGACGAACATGACGACGAAGTCAATCGAACCCGGCACGCGCGTCGAGTACTGGCGCTTCGCCAACGTCTGAGCGTGGACAAGGAGCCGCTTGGCATGGTCGCCGAGCAGTCGTTGCTCTTCTGCAGGGTCGACCGCCTCAACGGCGTTCGCGAAGGAATCGAACGGGACCTTCGAATCGATGACGATCGCCTTGCCTTCGGGCAGGCGCACGATCAAGTCGGGGATCGTGACCCCGTCGTCGTCGCTATGACGTCGTTGCTCGTCGTAGTCACAATGCTCGAGCAGCCCGGCGAGCTCGACGATGCGAAGCAACTGCTGCTCACCCCAATCGCCACGGACACGCGTGTCCCGCATCGCTGTCGCAAGCACAAGAGTGTCCCGTTGGAGGGTGTTGGTCGCGTCGTGCAGGCCCTTCACCATCTCCTTGATCTGGCTCGAATCAGCGACTCGCTGCTCCTCGACCTTGCCGAGGCGCTCCTGCAGCGCCTTGAGCTGCTCGGCGACCGGCTTGACGACCGTCTCGACCTTGGCGGTCGAGGTGTTCATCTTCTCCTCGGCGAGCGCGACGAGCATCTGCCCGCTCCCCTGGAGTGCCTCGTTCTGCGCAGCCTTCACGCTCTCGAGGATCTGGGCCTCGGTGCGCGCCGTCCGCTCGGCCGCCTCGACCTTGGCGCGCATCGAGGACACGCTCGTCGCGTGCCACGCGAACACGGCGAGCGCGCCGATGAGCACTCCGATGATGATGCCGATGACCATGTCAGCTCCTCGCGCTGGCGGGGGCCGCCTCGCAGCGGTCGGCCCAGGGGCAGTTGTCGCAGTGGGAACCCGGCGTCGGGGCGTACTCGGTGTCGGCCTCGGCGGTCCGGGCGATCGCGACGAGCGACGCGACGACGTCGCGCATCGTGTCGGGCGACAGTTCGGCGCTCACCGTCCGACGCAGCGGCGGGTAGTGGTGGGTGACGACCACCCGCTCGGCCCACGGGTACTGCTCGAGCGCGAAGTAGCCGTACAGGTTGAGCTGTCGATCGTCGTGGAGCTGCTCCTCGGTGCGGGCGTACGTCGTGACCTTGTGGTCGACGATCTCGACGGTGCGCTCGTCACGTCGCAGCACGAGGTCCGCGTAGCCGGCGAAGCGGAGGCCCACGCCCATCCCGGACTTGAAGAACTGCTCGACCCCGAGGATCTCGTGCACGCCGATCGGGTCCTGCTCGATGGCGTCGGCGACCACCTGCTCGGCACGCTCGATCCACGCTCGGTCGTCGGGCATCTCCTCCTTGGCCCACGCCCGCTCCAGCGCGGCCTGCGCCGTCGGCACGGTCGCGTCGAGCGGCTTGCCCATGACGACCTGCTTGTACGCGGCTTCGAGGGCGGCGTGCACCACGGTGCCGTAACGCCATGACGCGGGCACGTGGCGGTCCTGGGGCAGGCGCTGGACGTACCCGTACTCGAACCGACGGGGACAGCGCTCGTACTCGGAACAGGACGAGACGGAGTGGTTGAGCGGCTTCGTGGCCATGCGGCGGGGCTCCTCGTTGCGAAGCACCCAGTATGCGAGGGGGGTCGGACAGAGTCGGGTGACCCCTACCGGTTCGGGTCGAGGGCGGCCCGATCGACGTCGGTGAACCGCCGGGTTCCGAGCAGCGCCAGCCCGTTCTCGAGCTCGGCCCGCAGGAGGTCGAGGACCCCGGTCACCCCGGCGGATCCGGCGGTGGCGAGCCCGTAGAGGATCGGCCGACCGACGAGCACGGCGTCGGCGCCGAGGGCCCGGGCCTTGATGGCGTCGGTCCCCCGACGGATACCCCCGTCGACGAGGACGTCGGCCCGACCCGCGACGGCCTCCGCCACGGGTCCGAGCGCCTCGGCCCCCGACGGCACGGTGTCGAGCTGCCGGCCCCCATGGTTCGACACCACCACCCCGGCGACGCCCTGTTCGACCGCCTCGTGTGCATCGGCCGGATGCAGCACCCCCTTCACCAGCACCGGCAGGTCGCACCAGGACGCCACGTCGCCGATGTCGGACCACGTGAGCGTCGGATCGAAGACCGCGGGCAGATCGAACATCGTCATCGGCCCCGTCGATCCGGCCGCCGCGATCGAGGGCACCACGACGTCGCCGCCAAGGGTGAAGTGCGTGCGCAGCTCGCGCTCGCGGCGACCGGCCGGCGGCAGGTCGACGGTGATGACGATCGCCTCGAACCCACAGGCCGCGGCCTCCTCGACGATCGAGCGCGTGAGGCCGCGGTCGCGCAGCACGTAGAGCTGGAACCAGCGCGCCACGTCGGGCGCCCCGGTCGCCAGATCGCGGGGGCCCGTGTGCGCCAGGGTCGAGAGTACGTAGAGCGCATCGGCCGCGTGCGCGCCCCGAGCCGTCGCCACCTCGGCCTCCGGATCGGCGAGCCCGTGGAACGCGGTCGGCGCGACGAGGAACGGGTGCGGCCACCGACGTCCGAGGAGTTCACACGACGTGTCGACCGTCTCGATGCCCCGAAGCACCCGCGGCCAGAGCGTGAACCGCTGCCACGCGTCCACGTTCTCGCGCAGCGTCACCTCATCGGCACCTCCTCCCGCGTAGTACCCGAGCGTGGGTGCCGGGAGCACGGTCTCGAACACCGTCCGGTAGTCGGCGAGGGTGATCGGCAGCCCGTCGGGCCCCGTCGGGACGGCGGCGAGCGCCTCGGCCCGTCGATCCCAGGGGTGCACCGCATCCGACATCTCGAGTCCTCCCGACGGCCGCGCCGACACGGGCCGACGGGATCATCGCACGCCCCGCCGGAAGCGTCGGTTTAGCGTCACCCGAACACCGAGCATCGAGGAGGCCTGATGACCGACGTCCACAGCCACGGTTCGGACCCCGAGGACCTGCTCTCATGCCCGGCGTGTCGGATCGTCGACGCCGCCGACGGCAAGCTCGACGGCAAGGTCTTCGACCTCGCGCACTGGGACGTGACGAGCGAACGGCTCCACTTCCGTCGCCTGCGCACCGAGCAGGATCGCCTCGCCGATCGGGTCACCGGCTTCGCCGGATCGCTCAAGTTCGTCTACATCCACGCGGTCTGGTTCACCGTGTGGATCGTCCTGAACGTCGGGCTCCTCGGAGTCGGTCTCGAGTTCGACTCCTTCCCGTTCGGCCTCCTCACGATGATCGTGAGCCTCGAGGCGATCTTCCTGTCCACCTTCGTGATGGTGAGCCAGAACCGCCAGGCCAAGCGCTCGGACCTGCGGGCACAGGTCGACTTCGAGTCGAACCTCACCTCCCTGATCTGGACCGCCCACGTGGCCCAGAAGCTCGACGTCGACATCCCGCACGTCGAACGGGTGGTCGAACTGGCGATCGCCGAGGCGCGCCGCACCATCGGCGACGAGACGAAGTCCACCGCGCCGGCCACGACCTGACCCGCAGCCCCCCTTGGCACCGGGGCCGGATCAGACGATGAGCCCGAGATCGTCCTGCTCCGGCCGTCGACCGAGGTCGATGGACCGGATGCCGAAACCCTGACCCACGAGGTCCCGCGACCGGTGACCCGCCCCGCTCACCACGATGACCTGGACGCCGAGCGCCAGGAGTTCGCGACCGAGCTCGGCGAACGCGTGGTCGCCGCTGCCGATGACGACCCGGCCGAACCGCTGCGCGATCCAGCCCGGCGTACCGACGCCGAGGAGCACCCGGTCGGCACCGTCGGCACCGATGGCCGAGTGCTTCGACACCCAGCTCGGGAGCTCGAACATCAGCGTGCGCATCACCCGCTCGCACGCGGCGACGACCACCTGGTCGGTGTCGCGCACTCCCGCACGCCGGACGAAGGCGCGCCACGCGTCGACGTGGCGTCCGGGTCGCACCGTCGGCCCACCCGACAGGTTCTCGATGTCGACGAGATGCAGGGTGCGGTTCTGCGCGTCGGCCGAGCGGATGACGGTCGGCGTCGGGGTGGTGAGGTCGATGGTCGTGGTCATGGGAGGTACCTCCGAGGTCGGGTCCGAACGGACCGAGGGTGGGTTCAGATCAGGAAGACGAAGAACACGAGGAGCAGCGGCACGATCACGATGAACGCGACGCCGAGCATGATCACCATGAGGATGAACAGGATCGCCACGATCACGATCCGCACCCAGTCGAAGAACATCGCCCTGCCCCGTTCCCTCACCCGTTCCTGATGGCGGCCGGCCGATGCGGTGTCCCGCTCGGACGGTCGCATCGCAGCATCGCCGGGGGGTCGGACATGGTCCCGGCGACCTCGGGCCCGCGCTCGTTCGGGCTACCGTGCGGCCATGGCTCGAGGCAGAACTCCCCAGTGGCAGCGGTACGTCGTGGCGGGAGTCCTCGCCGCGCTGGTCGGGGGCGTCGGCTTCGCCGCCTGCGGCGGCGGAACATCGTCGGAGTCCGAGATCACCACGACCACCTCGCCCGCCGCACCGGGCCCCGAGTCCGCCAAGGGCAAGCCCTGCGTCGCTCGGGTCGATCCGCTCCCCGAGGGAGCACCCGAGGTGCCGGTCGTCGTCGGTCCGGCTCCGACCGAGCTCGTGATCGACGACCTCGTGACCGGCACGGGTCCGGCCGTCACTGCGGATTCGACCGTGACCGTCGACTACATCGGCGTGGCGTGCTCGACCGGCGCCGTGTTCGACGCCTCGTACGGGTCCGGCGATCCGGTCACCTTCGGACTCGACCAGGTGATCCCGGGCTGGACCCAGGGGCTGACCGGGATGCAGGCCGGCGGGACGCGCCTGCTCGGGATCCCGTCGGATCTCGCCTACGGACCACAGTCACCCACACCGGCCATCGCCCCCGACGAGGCGCTCTGGTTCGTCGTCGAACTGCGGTCGATCGCCGGCTGAGCCCCCTCGGCCGGGCACGACACTCGCCCGGGTCGATCGCGGCGGGTTACCAGAGGTCCTCGTCGTCCCGGTCGGGATCGTCGGGATCCCCGTCTCCCTCGACGTCCTCGTCCTCGTCCTCGTCGTACATGTGGCCGCACGCGGGACAGTGATCCCAGTCGTCGAACTCGGTCTCGCCGCAGATGGGACAGGTGTCCGGCATCGGGCCTCCAGGTCGGTCGCGCCGGAGCCCTGCGCGCCGGCCCCGTGATCCGACCACGGAGGTCGGACAGGCTCAGTCGACGAGGCGCAACACCGCGCGAGCGATCCGGGCCGCGTCCTCGGCGGCGAGCGGCCGCGGCAACTCCATCCGGTAGGGACCGAACGATGTGCGCACCGTGATGACGTGCAGGTCCTCGGGTGATTCGGCCCGGCGGGACGACGGGTACGCGAAGAACGACTCCGCGGCGGGCAGAGCCGGCGGCATCGCCATCATCCGCATCGGTTCCGACGCGAACTCATCCGACAGGTCCTCCTCGGACGGGAACTCGATCGACGCCAACGAGACCCTCCGGGGAACATCCTCCGACAGCACCCGTTCGGCGAGCGAACGCTGGGAACGTTTCGGGGCCCGGCGTCCGAGCTTGTGGAGGTACAGGTCCTCCTCGCCCGCCGCCTCGGCCCGCAGGTACTCCCGGGACCAGCGGGCGAAGCGCCGCCAGTTCTCGGCGTAGTTCGCCGCGGTCGAGGACCGGGGCCGGCGCTCGGACGGGGGTCGGTCGGTGAAGCGGGTGATCTGGGCCTCGACGGCGTCGGCGTCGATCGGGATGGGGCGCTGCTCGTCCGGGAGCTGGTAGCCGCTCTCCGCCAGGACCTTGCGGGCCGAGTGGTGGAGGAGCTTGCCGTAGCCCTCGCTGTAGCCCCTCGCCTCCCGCAGGCGGCGTTCGATCCGGGCGAGGTCCCGTGCGGTGGTCTCCATCACCCCAGCATAACGATTCTGGGACCCGGGAATAAACCCTATGGAGAATTTGTCATCTGGGGTCCCGACGTCCACGGCGGGGTCGACCTCGGTCCTCCGAACACCCAGATGGAGACCATGTCCGACCCCCCATCCATACTGGATCACGTCGCCCCGGGCCAGGCCACCCGGGGACCGTGTCCGACCCCTTCGTTATACATAGAGACCAACGCCCACCGAAACCGATCGATCCACAGGAGGATCCCATGACCACGACCCCGAGCACCCAACCCACCGCCACCCAGCCCACCGGCACCTACGCCGAGCGAGCGGCCCGCCTCGCCGAGGCCCAGCTCCCCCTCAACGGCCGGGTGTGGGACGCGACCACCGAGACCGTCGGCAGCCTCGACGTCGTCGCCGGTCGCTTCGTGCTCACGGGTGACCTCGACTTCCACGGCCCCGGGTCGTCGCGGCTCGAGCGCCTCCGGGAGTGGGTCGCCACCGGGGCCGAGTGGTACTTGGACTGTCGCGGTGAGACCGACGACCGTGCGTTCGTCGCCGAGCACGCGCCGCACATCCGGTACGTGCACGCCCCGACCCACGACGACGGTGGTCATCAGGACCCGGAGTGGTTCGACAAGGTGCTCGAGGGCCTCGGCGACGCACTCCACGACGGTTCCATCGGCATCGTCACGTGCCACATGGGTGTGAACCGCGCTCCGAGCGCGCTGTTCCGCATCCTCCTCGAGCAGGGCTGGCACGAGTTGGACGCTCTCGCCGAGATCGCCGGGACGCGCCGCGTCGCCCAGGTGCTGTACGCCCTGTCGGCCTTCGAGCACTTCGCGCTCGGCGAACTCTGGGGCGAGATCCCCACCGACCCGCGCGCCTGATCGGCGCGTCCCACCACCCCGACCATCCGACATTCCAACGAACAGGAGCAACCCATGACCACGATCCTCACCGCCATCGAGACCACCGGCATCGGCCGCCCCAAGCGGGTCGGTCCGGTCGCGCTCTACCCCGTCTACTGGCACGGGCCGGCCGCGCTCCCCTACGACACGGCGGCGAGCGCGTTCGAGGCCGGCACGCTCACCGTCGAGGAGGCGTCATCCGCGAGCGTGCCGACCCTCCTCGTCACGAACACCGGCACCAAGCCCGTGCTCCTCACCGACGGCGAGGTGCTCGAGGGTGGTTGGCAGAACCGCACCGTCGTCGTGCCGGTGCTCATCCAGCCGGGCGAGGTCGGTGTGCCGGTGCCGGTCGCCTGCGTCGAGGCCGGCCGCTGGGGATCGGGCGACCGAGGGTTCCGCCACGCCGGTCAGCGGCTGCCGCGTCGCATCCGTCGGACGATCAGCCGCACCGTGCACGCGGACGCCGGCGACGCCCTGCGCCGGGTCGACCAGGGCGGCGTCTGGGCCTGCGTCGACGCACTGCTCGAGGAGCGCATGACCGACGACTCCACCCGCTCGCTGCTCGCCACGCGCGAGTACCTGTCGCTGGACGCGCCGGTCGATGACTTCGACGAGATCGACCCGCGGCTCGCCGCGGTCGATCGTGCCGTACGCATCCTGCGCACGCTGCGGCCGCTGCCGATGCAGACCGGGGTCATCGTCGCCATCGGCGACCGGTGCGTGAGCGCCGAGTTGTTCGACCGGCCGGAGACGCTCGCCGCGTTCTGGGACGAGATCCTCGCCTCCATCGCACTCGATGTCCCGAAGCGCATCGACGGATCGCGCCCGAGCGTGTCCCGGGCGTTGCGGTTCCTGCGCCGGGTGCTGCGGGCCGAGATCGAGTCCACCCCGGGCGTCGGTCTCGGCACGGAGTACCGGTTCCGCAGCGACCGCATCGCCGCCCAGGGCCTGGCGGTCGACGACCGCCTCGTCTGCCTCTCGGTGCTCGCCGCGTGACCCGCGTCCGAGCATCGAACCGTCCCATCAACCAACCGAAAGGAATCCACCCATGAGCACCAACCCCTCCCCCTCCACCGGCGGCGAGTCCGCCGGCCCCGTCCCCGTCCACCTCTACGTCCTCATCGACGAGTCCGGCTCCATGGCCTCGATGCGCACGGACGTCATCGGCGGCTTCAACGAGCTCATTCGGTCCGAGCGCGACGACTCGACCGTGCCCACCCGGGTGACGCTCGCGTTCTTCGACACGCAGCAGCCGTGCCGCGTCGTCACCGCGGGCGTGCCGATCGCCGAGATCGCCGATCTGGGCGCGAACGACTTCCGTCCTCGCGGCGGCACGCCGCTCCTCGACGCCACGGCACGCCTCATCACGGCGGCGGACGTCGAGGCGGAGAACCGGCGCGCCGCCGGGCTGCCCGCCGAATCCGTGGTGTTCGTCACCATCACCGACGGCTTCGAGAACTCGTCGCACGAGTTCACCCGCGACACGCTCCGGACGCTCATCGAGGCGCGCCAGGCCAGCGGGTGGAAGTTCCGTTTCATCGCCGCCGACCTCGAGGCGTTCGCCGACGCCCGCACCTTCGGGTACCGCGACGAGATGGTCGTCGCCTACCGGAAGACCAGTGCCGGCATGCACGCCAACCTCGCGGTCACGACGAGGGAGATGCTGTCGATGACCAAGGACCGCAACCGTCGGGCCCACGAGCAGCGACGTCGTCAGAACCCGTCCGACACCGGCGAGGCGTGACCGGGCAGCCGCTGGCGGTCGGACGGTGGAGGCAGGGCCGCCGCCGATCGCCAGCGGCACGCTCCAGGACGG
>JBEAXD010000019.1:0-8642 GCA_041159995.1 Actinomycetota bacterium
GACGACGTGCTCGTGCGGCGGTACGAGGCCACTCGTCGGCGCCATCCGTTGGCGGACGGTGATCGGATGGTCGACGGCATCGAACGGGAGCGTCGGCTCCTCGAGGATCTCAAGGGCCGAGCCGACGTGGTGCTCGACACCACGCACTGCAACGTGCACGAGTTGCGTGAGCGCGTCCGTTCCCTCCTCGATGAACGGGGCAACGACGACGAACTCCACGTGTCGGTCGTGTCGTTCGGGTACAAGCACGGGGTCCCGGTGGACGTCGATCTCGTGTTCGACGTCCGATTCCTCCCGAACCCCCACTGGATCGACGCACTCCGACCGCTGACCGGGACCGATGCGCCGGTGCGCGACTTCGTGCTGGCCCAGCCGGTCACGGGGGAGTACCTGATCGAACTCGAGCGCCTCTTCCGGCTCACGCTGCCGGCGTACCGCCGCGAGGGCAAGAGCTACCTGTCCATCGCCATCGGATGCACGGGGGGCCGGCACCGCAGCGTCGCGGTGGCCGAGGCGCTCGCCGGCACGCTCGCGTCCCTCGGCCACGAGCCGACCGTGCGCCACCGGGATCGCGATCGTGAGTGAGGCACCCGCCGGGTCGCTGACCCCGGACGGGCCCCGCGTGGTCGCCCTCGGGGGTGGACACGGACTCGCGATGACCCTCCGGGCCGTCCGCCGCTACGCGGGATCGGTGACCGCGGTGGTCAGCGTGGCCGATGACGGCGGATCGAGCGGGCGACTACGGCGCGACCTCGGGGTACCGGCCCCCGGCGATCTCCGCAAGTGTCTCGAGGCGCTGGCTGCGGGCCCGACGCCGATCGCGGCGGCGTTCGACCACCGGTTCGCAGCCGGGGACCTCGCGGGCCACGCGCTCGGCAACCTGCTCATCGTCGGACTCGCCGAGGCCTTCGGCGACCTGCGGACCGCGCTCGAC
Source organism: Actinomycetota bacterium (assembly GCA_041159995.1). Lineage (GTDB taxonomy): Bacteria > Actinomycetota > Acidimicrobiia > IMCC26256 > IMCC26256 > IMCC26256. Next base: position 935 of record JBEAXD010000019.1, read on the forward strand.
GAGTGCGGTCGACTCCTCGGCGCCGTCGGTCGGGTCCTCCCGGCCACCGTCGAACCGGTGGCCCTGCGCGCCCGCACCGACGGCGGGACCGAGGTGGAGGGCCAGGTCGCGGTGCAGGAGACGCCGGGGCGGATCCGGCGCGTCGGGATCACGCCGGAGGATGCCCTCGCCTGCCCGGAGTCGGTCGAGGCGATCCGGCACGCCGACCAGATCGTGCTGGCACCGGGATCGCTCTACACCAGCGTCGCCGCCGTCGTCGCAGTGCCCGGGATCCGCACGGCGATCCGGCGGGCTCCGGGACGGGTGGTCCACGTCGCCAATCTGGTCGAGCAGGTGCCGGAGACCTCCGGGTACGACGGTGCCGACCACCTCCGGGCCCTCCTGGATCATGGGGCCCGGATCGACACGTTCCTCCACGCGACGGACGGTTCGCTCGTCGTCGACGAGGCGGCGATCCGGGCACTCGGGGTGGCGCCGGTCGGCGCGACCCTCGCAGGATCCGACGGCACGGGCCACGACGCGGGAAGAATGGCCGACGCGCTGCGCCGCCTGCTCTGAGGAGGGTGCTGCGGCGCCGGTCCCCATCGGTTCACAGACCACTCGACGAGGAGAGGCTCCATGACGGTACGTGTCGGCATCAACGGGTTCGGGCGCATCGGCCGGTCCTTCACGCGAGCGATCCTCGCCCGCGGCGCGGAGGCGGGCGTCGAGTTGGTGGCGGTGAACGATCCGTTCGGCGACAGCGAGACCGCGGCCTTCCTCCTCAAGCACGACTCGGTGGGTGGCACGCTCGCCAACGACGTGCAGGTCACGGCCGATGGGTTCTCGATCGACGGCCGGTCGATCAGGAAGCTCGAGTCCAAGGACCCGGCCGAGATCCCCTGGGGCGCGAACGGCGTCGACGTGGTGATCGAATCCACCGGTGTGTTCACCGCCCGCGACAAGGCGGCCGGCCATCTCGCCGGAGGGGCCAGTCGAGTCATCATCTCGGCGCCGTCGGGCGACGCCGACGTCAGCATCTGCATGGGGATCAACGACGCCGAGTACGACGCGGCCGAGCACCGGGTCATCTCCAACGCCTCGTGCACGACGAACTGCCTGGCCCCGATGGGCAAGGTCCTCGACGAGGCCTTCGGCATCGAGAAGGGCCTCATGACGACGGTGCACGCGTACACCTCGGACCAGTCCCTCCAGGACCTCGCGCAGGTGTCGCGGTCCGGGAAGGCCGACCTGCGCCGTATGCGCGCCGCCGCGCTGTCGATCATCCCGAGCAGCACCGGAGCGGCGAAGGCGATCGGCCTCGTGCTCCCGAACCTCAAGGGTCGACTCGACGGCATGGCACTGCGGGTCCCGACCCCGACCGGTTCGATCACCGACCTGACCGCGGAGCTCAAGGTCGATGCGTCCGTCGACGAGATCAACGCCGCGTTCGCCCGGGCGGCGGCCGATCCGTCGTACCGCGGGGTGCTCCAGTACAGCGAGGAGCCGCTCGTGTCCGCCGACATCGTCGGCAACCCCTCGTCCTGCGTCTTCTCGGCCGTGGACACCTCGACCAACGGGAATCTGGTCAAGATCCTCGGCTGGTACGACAACGAGTGGGGTTACTCGAACCGTCTCGTCGACCTCGTCCGGTTCATCGGCTGATCGTGGCGGCGTCGCTGCCCCGGCTGGAGGATCTCCCCGAACTCGACGGTGCTCGGGTCCTGGTCCGGGCCGAACTCAACGCACCGCTCGCGGACGGGCGGGTCACGGACGACCTCCGGATCACGACGACCCTCCCGACCGTCGAGTGGTTGCGGTCGCGGGGCGCAGCGGTCGTGCTGGCCGCCCACCTCGGCCGCCCGAAGGGTTCGGCGCGGCCCGAGTTCTCCCTCGCGCCCGTGGCGGAGCGACTCGCGGAACTGCTGGGGACCGAGGTCCCGATGGCTCCGTCGGCCATCGGCGCCGAGACCGCGGCCATGGTGGCCTCGCTCGACCCGGGCGACGTCATGCTCCTCGAGAACCTGCGGTTCCACCCGGGTGAGGAGGCGAACGATCCGGCGTTCGCGACGAATCTCGTCGCACCGTTCGATCTCTACGTCAACGAGGCGTTCGGCGCCTCCCATCGGGCACACGCGTCCATCGTCGGACCACCGCGGGTCCTGCCGTCGGCCGCCGGTCTCCTGCTGCGTCGCGAGGTCGAGGTGCTCGGTGGATTGCTCGACGCGCCCGAACGCCCATTCGTCGCGATCCTGGGGGGGTCGAAGGTCTCCGACAAGCTCGGGGTCATCGATGCGCTCCTCACGAAGTGCGACACGATCCTGGTCGGCGGCGCCATGGCGTTCACGTTCCTCGCCGCGCAGGGTCACCCGATCGGGGATTCCCTCCTCGAGGCGGACCGGCTCGAGGACTGTCGACGTCTGCTCGCGACCGGGCGCGTCGAGGTGCCGGTGGATGTGGTCGTCGCGCGGGAGATCGCCCCGGACGCCGAGGTCCGCATCGTGGCGGCCTCCGCGATCCCCGACGGTTGGAAGGGCCTGGACGTGGGTCCCGAGTCGGCGGCGCACTTCGCCGACCGCATCACCGCGGCGCGGACGGTGCTCTGGAACGGACCGATGGGGGTGTTCGAGGTCGCACCGTTCGCGAGCGGCACCCGCGCGGTGGCCGAGGCCGTCGTCGCGTGCAGCGGCTTCACCGTGATCGGCGGAGGGGACAGCGCAGCCGCGGCTCGTCAGATGGGCCTCGCCGACCGCATCGACCACGTGAGCACCGGTGGCGGTGCCTCGCTCGAACTCCTCGAACTCGGCGACCTGCCGGGCCTCGAGGCACTCCGTCTCGGGAGGGACGCATGACCGAACGCAGACCGATCATCGCCGGCAACTGGAAGATGCACCACGATCACTACCAAGCGATCCAGGTGACGCAGAAGCTCTCGTACCAACTCGACAAGACCGACTACGAGCGGGTCGACGTCGTCGTGGCCCCGCCGTTCACGGACCTGCGTTCGCTGCAGACCGTGCTGGACGCCGACTCGATCCCGATCGCGCTCGGCGCGCAGAACTGCCACCACGAGGAATCCGGTGCGTTCACCGGCGAGGTGAGCCCGGTGTTCCTGCAGAAGCTCGGGGTCCAGTACGTGATCGTGGGCCACTCGGAACGGCGCGAACTGTTCGGCGAGACCGATGAGGACGTGAACCGGAAGGCGAGGGCCGTCGTCAAGCACGGCATGACGCCGATCCTCTGCTGCGGCGAGACGCTCGACGAGCGTGAAGCCGGTGCTGCGGAGTCGAAGGTACGGGGCCAGATCACCGCCGGGCTCGCCGGACTGTCGAAGGCCCAGGTCGGCGCCCTCGTGGTCGCCTACGAACCGATCTGGGCCATCGGTACGGGACGTACCGCGAGCTCGGACGATGCGCAGAGCATGTGTGCGGTGATCCGGGCCCAGGTCACCGAGGTCGCCGGATCAGCCGCCGGCGACTCGGTGCGCATCCAGTACGGCGGGAGCGTGAAGCCCGGGAACATCGCGGAACTCATGGCCTGTGCGGATGTGGACGGCGCGTTGGTCGGGGGGGCCTCCCTCGATCCGGACGACTTCGCCCGGATCGTGCGGTACGGCTGATCGGACCGGGTCGGAGCGCTCCGGGTGGCGAGGTCCTCCCGAGCCACGGTGCTAGGTTCCGAGCCGTTCCGTCCAGGGAGGACGCCCGTGGTCACCGCCATCATCCTCGCCGTCTGCATCGCCACCGCATTGGTGCTCATCATGCTGATCCTCCTCCATGCCGGTCGGGGCGGAGGACTGTCCGACATGTTCGGCGGCAGCCAACTCGGCGGCGCGATGGCCGGCAGCACGGTGGTGGAGCGCAACCTCGACCGCCTCACCGTGATCGCGGCGATCATCTTCTTCTTCTCGGTCATCCTCCTCGGGTTGCGCGTCGATTGACGCTCCGGCCCGAGGACCAACGCAGTTGTCACACCGATCCAGGGGGTACATCGGCATGAGGTTCACGAAGACGACGGCGGCCATCGCCTCGGGGGTGCTGACCCTCGGACTCGCCATCTCCAGCGTCGCGCCGGCGGGCGCGGCCCGCCCGACGGCGAAGGCCGGTGGCACGCTCGCCATCGGAGCCGAACAGGAACCGGACTGCCTCGACTGGATCTCGATCTGCTCGGGCTCCTCCTGGGGCGCGTGGATGGTGCTCTACAACACGCTCCCGCAGCCGTACCGCTTCGAGCCGGGCAAGGGTGGGGCGTACAACTACGTGCCGACCTCGCTGCTGACCGGCGAACCGACCCTCCAGACGAGCCCGAAGCAGGTCGTCACGTACAAGCTGAACCCGAAGGCGGTCTGGAGTGACGGCGTGCAGATCACGGCCGCCGACTTCCAGTACACCTACGAGCAGATCGTGAACGGCACGGACATCTACGACACGACGGGCTACGCGAACGTGGAGAGCGTGACCGCTCCCGACCCGCAGACGGTGGTCGTCACCTACGCCGAGCCGTTCGCGTCCTGGAAGTCGCTGTTCTCCGGGGGTTACGGGCTGATGCCGAGCCACATCCTCACGGGCAAGGACCGCAACGCGGTGATGAAGGACGGGTACTCCTTCTCCGGAGGTCCGTGGTTCGCGAAGTGGAAGAAGGGTGTCTCCATCACCCTGACCCCCAACCCGAAGTACTGGGACAAGAAGCCGAGCATCAAGAAGGTGATCTTCAAGATCATCCCGGAGTCGACCGCTGCGTTCCAGGCGTTCAAGGCCGGCGAGGTCTCCGTGCTCTACCCGCAGCCCCAGCCCGATGCACTCGCCCAGATCAACAAGGGGCTCTCGGGTTCGATCGTGAAGGCGACGGGAGACACCGGCAACGTCGAGGCGCTCTGGCTCAACAACGGCGCTGCGCCGTTCGACGACATCAACTACCGCAAGGCCGTTGCGTACTCGATCGACCGTGATGCGATCGTGGCGCGGCTCTTCGGCTCGCTGGGCGTGAAGAAGGCGCAGAACTCCTTCAACCCGCCGATCGTGGCCGAGTACGCCGACCCGAAGGGTTTCAGCGGCTACACGAAGGATCTCAAGCAGGTCAAGGCCCTCATGACCGCCTCGGGTTACAAGAAGTCGGGCGGGTACTGGACCAAGGACGGCAAGAAGGCCTCGTTCACCTTCAAGACGACCGTCGGCAACCAGCGCCGTTCGCTCACCGCTCAGATCCTCCAGAAGGCGTTCAAGGACGCCGGTTTCCAGATGAGGATCCAGGCGGTCGAGGCCGGTGACCTGTTCGGCGAGCAGTTGCCGAGTGGCGACTACCAGATGGCCCTCTACGCCCAGGTCGCGACCACTCCGGACCCCGGCCTGTGCCTCATCTTCTGCTCCACCAACATCCCGTCCGAGGCGAACGACAACTCGGGGAACAACTGGACGGGTACCCGTGTCGAGGGGCTCGACCCGATCCTCGAGCAGGTCGACCTCGAGCCGGACGCGGCGAAGCGGGCCGAACTCTCGAAGCAGGCGGACCTGCTCATCGGAGCGAGCGCCACGTCCATCCCGCTGGACCCGCTCCCGAACATCCTGCTCTACAAGAAGACCATCAAGGGCAAGGTGCAGGACAACGCGGTGATGGGTCCCTTCTCGCGGATGAACTACTGGACGCTGAAGGGCTGAACCGCCCGGATCCCGGAGTGACGCGGATGGGCTCACCCCTTCGGGGGTGGGCCCATCCCGTACCCCCGTCGGGAGACACCACGTGATCCAGTTCCTCGGCCGCCGAGTCATCTACTCCATCGTCGTGCTGTTCCTGGCGTCGATCGTGGCCTTCGTCGGTACCCGGATCGCGTTCGATCCGACTGCCCGCCTCGCACAGGCACGTGACCCGAACGCCCGCATCGCGGAGGCGAAACGCCTCGGGCTCGACAAGCCGCTCGTCGTCCAGTACGGACGGTGGCTCGGAGACTTCGTCCGGGGTGATCTCGGCGAGACGGAGGTCAGTCGCGAGCCGATCGCTGCGAAGTTGCGATCCGGGATGTGGCTGACGCTGCAGTTGCTGGTCTGGGGGGTCGCCGTCTCCGTGATCGCGGCACTGATCATCGGCGTCTACAGCGCGGTACGGCAGTACACGATCGGCGACTACGTGCTGACGACGTTCTCGTTCATGGGTATCTCGATCCCGCCGTTCTGGTTCGCGTTCATCGCGATCCAGTTCTTCGTGTTCACCATGCCCGCATGGTTCGGGACCTCGCCGTGGTTCTACACGTTCTCGGGCAGCCTGCACTCGGACGGCGTCAGCGGCTTCAACCTCGACTACCTGCGACACCTGTTCCTGCCCGTGCTGGTCCTGACCGTGCAGAACATCGCCGGGTGGAGTCGGTACCAACGGGCGTCGATGCTGGACACGCTGAACGCCGATTACGTGCGCACCGCTCGGGCGAAGGGCGTGCCGAGACGGCAGGTGGTGCTGCGCCACGCGCTCCGGAACGCGATGATTCCGGTGGTCACGGTGATGGCCCTGGACATCGGCCTGCTCTTCGGTGGGCTGGTGATCACGGAACAGATCTTCTCCATCCCGGGGATGGGTCGGATCTTCGTGAGCGCGCTCGACCGGGGCGATGCGACGATGCTGACGGCCTGGACGGTGGTCGCCGCTTCCTTCGTCCTCCTGTTCAACCTGCTCGCCGATCTCGCCTACGGCTGGCTCGATCCCCGGGTGCGGATCGCGTGACCGACGAACGTCGTGAGGGCGCCCAGCCGCTCGAGAGCTTCGGTCTTCCCGGGGGGAGCCCGGGCCTACCGATCGCACCAGAACTGGGCACCGCCGGGTCGGGCGGTCCCGTGGCGCGATCGCAGTGGCAGTTGTTCCGGACCAGATTCCTCCGCCACCGTCTCGCGGTCGCGTCGACCGTCATCCTCCTGGGCCTCGCGATCGCCTGCTTCGGGGCGCCCTGGTTCGCTCCGTACCCGAAGAACCAGCAGAACCTCCTGCTCGGACCCGTCGGCCCGAACGGTCAGCACTGGATGGGCACGGATGAACTCGGCCGGGACATGCTCACCGAGATCCTGTACGCCGGGCAGACCTCACTCCGGATCGGCTTCGTGGTGGCGCTGCTCAGCACGATCGTCGGAACGGTGGTCGGAGCGGTCTCCGGTTACTTCGGTCGCTGGGCGGACCAGGGGCTCATGCGACTCACCGATCTGTTCCTCGTCATCCCGCAGCTCGTCGTGCTCGCGATCGCCATCAAGGGGCTCGGGAGTACGCAGGTGGTGATCGCGCTCTCGCTCGCAGCGCTGTTCTGGATGGGTGAGGCCCGCGTCGTACGGGGGCAGGTGCTCGCGCTCCGCGAGCGGGAGTTCGTGGAGGCTGCCCGCTCGATCGGGGCCGGCCCGACCCGAGTCGTGTTCCGCCACATCATCCCGAACTGTGTCGGACCGATCCTCGTCGGCGCGACGCTCGCCGTGGCCGGAGCGATCCTCACGGAATCCGCGCTCTCGTTCCTCGGATTCGGCGTGCAGCCGCCGGCGACATCCTGGGGTTCCCTGCTCGACAATGCGAGCGGTTACGTCGGAACGCCCCAGGCCTACCTCATCTACTTCCCCGGGCTCATGATCTTCATCACGGTGCTCGCGGTGAACTTCCTCGGCGATGGCCTGCGGGACGCCCTCGATCCGCAGAGCACGCACGCATGAGTGCGCCCGCCGTCCTCGAGGTACGGGACCTCGTCGTCCACTTCCCGACCCACGACGGA
>JBEAXD010000020.1:0-3394 GCA_041159995.1 Actinomycetota bacterium
GCGTGGGGATCGGCGCGTTCGGGCTCGCCGAGGGCCTTCATCACCGCCTCCTTGGCCGCGAAGCGCGCCGCGAGCCCCGGCACCGGGTCCCGGCGATCCGCGAGCGAGGCCCGCTCCCGGGCATCGAAGACACGATCGAGCACGCCGGGCCGACGGTCGAGCACCGCCCGGAACCGCGGGATCTCGACGAGGTCCGTCCCGAGACCGAGGACCCGCTCCTCGCTCACGCGGTTCGCCAGCGATCGGCGAGGACGTACACGGGCGTCGTGAGGAGTTCGGTCGTCGTGAAGTCGGCGAGTCGTGCGTCGTCGAAGGTCGGCTCGGTCTCGGTCACCGCACTCCGCACCGCAGCGAAGCGGTTGCGGTACCCGTCGAGCACCGCCCGGGTCATCGCGGGGGCGAGGTGCTCGTGCAGTTCGACGTGCAGGAGGGTGAGCCCGACGGTCTGCGCGCCCTTGACTTCGGGCACGAGCACGACGGTGCGACCGTCACGGCGTCCGATCGCCACCGTGACCTCGCGCTCGGCCGCCGTGAGCTGCTTCGTCCCGCGCAGGCGCGGATCGGTCTCGGTGCGCGACGGGTACGTGGCCCCGATGCCGGTGCGGTCGAGGACGGCGATGGTGGCGTCGTCGGTGGCCGGGTCGCCGTCGATCCGGTACCGGATCGTCCCGATGACCCGGGCGATCGCGGGATCGAGGGCGACGAGGGTGCGCAGGATCCGGTACCCGAGGTTGTCCCGGGGCACCCCGGCCCCGAGCACCGCCTGCACGAGGTCGCTCTGCAGCAGCGTGTCGTCCGAGCGCGAGATCCCCACGGTGACGGTCTTGGCCTGGTGCTTGATCGCATCGACCGGACGCGTGAGTTCCTCGATCGCGCAGGTCAGCGCGGCGGTGAGATCCTCGACCACCGTGAGCGGCGTACCGACCTTGCCCCACTCGATCGCGTACGCGTCGAGCGGCACCGTCCCGGTCGCGTAGCGGAGCAGCGACGCGGTGCGCACCGCGGTGCCCGCCTCGAGCGACCCGTCGTACAGCCCGACGCGCAGGCCCGCCGCGAACCGCTCGGCCAGCGGGGTGAGCCGTTCGGCGAGGTCGGTCGCCGCGCCGGCGGGGTCGGCGGCTCCACCGAGGAAGGTCGACTCGATCGCGGCCCGGGCCTCGCGCAGCGGGCGGGCCGACGCGTCGATCGCGAGGGCCGCCTCGTACCCGAACAGGTGACCGGCCATCGCGGCGAGCACGAACCCGAGGTCCGGATGGGTCGCCGGCACCGCGAACACCTCGTGCGCGGCGCCGAACCGGTCGTCGCCCTCGTCGACGATCGCGATCGTCGCCGCCTTGTGCGCGCCGTAGATCGCCAGTTCCTTGGCCACGTCGTCGGCGATCGACCCGCGCAGGCCCGCCGCGCACACGAGGATCATCGGCTCGGCCGAGAGGTCGATGTGCTTCTTGTCCTCCGTCGCGTCGCAGGCGATCGACTTGTAGCAGAGCTCCGAGAGCTTGATCCGCACCTCCTGCGCGGCGATGCGGTTGCGCCCGTTCCCGACCACCGCCCAGGACCGTCGCGTCGGCGCCAGGGCGCCCGCGATCCGGGTGGCCGCGGCACGGTGCTCGAGCACCCGCTCCATCGCGCCCGGCAGGTCGCGCAGCGCGCCGAGGAGATCCTGCCGGTCCGCCACGGCGGCCCCGCTCGCCTCGGCGATCGCGAACGCCAGGAGGAACCCGGCCGCGATCTGCGCGTAGAAGGCCTTCGTCGAGGCGACGCTCATCTCCACGTCGCGCCCGTCGGAGGTGTACAGCACCCCGTCGCTGCGATCGGTGAGATCGCTGTTGCGACGGTTCACGATCGCCACGACCGCCGCCCCCCGCCCGCGCACGAGGTCGACCGTGCGGTTCGTGTCGGTGGTGGTGCCGCTCTGGCTGATCGCCACGACGAGGGTGTCCGCCATGTCGGGCGCCAGGCGGAAGCCCGACAGTTCGGTGGCCGGCAACGCCTCCGCCACGAGCGTCGCGCCCGGACCGACGAGATCGTTGAGCGCGGCGGCCAGGCTCTGCCCGGCGACCGCCGCCGTGCCCTGGCCGATCACGAGCACCCGCCGGATCGCGCCGCGAGCCAACCGGGCGCGCACGCCGTCCGGGAGCGCCTCGTGGCCGACCTCGACGGTGAGCCGGCCGTCGTGCTCGAGCAACTTCGACCGCAGGGTCTTGCGGAACGAGGCGGGCGCCTCCGAGATCTCCTTGAGGAGGTAGTGCGGGTGGTCGCCGCGGTCGATGTCACGGGTCGTGATCTGCGCGCGCTGGAGATCCTCGGCGTCGACCGGCAGCGGCGTGCCGTCGTACGCGAGCCGCTCGATCCCGAGGGTGCTCCCCGCTCCCGCCGCATCGAGCACCACGATCTGACCCCGACTCGCGCCCGGATGCTCCGGGTTGCCCGGCGTCTCGCCGTCGAGCCGCAGGTAGGTGTCGGTCTCCTCGACCACGCCGTAGGGCTCGCTGGCCACGATGTAGGCGTCGTCGGCGAGACCCACGTACAACGCCTGGCCACTGCCCCGCAGCGCGAGCAGCAGACGACCGGGCTCGACGTCGGCGTGGGCCGCGATCGCCACGCTCCCCTCGAACGATGCGACCGTCGACCGGAACGCATCGACGATGCCGGCGCCCTCACCGAGGGCGCGGGACACGAGGGTCGGGATCACCTTGGCGTCGGTCGTGATCTCGGGCGCGATGCCGAGCCCGTGGCGGGTGACGAGTTCGAGGTGGTTGTCGACGTCACCGTTCAGCGCCGCGGCCACGTACGGACCCGGCGGTCCCGCGGTCTCCTCGTGGTTCAGCGGGTGCGCGTTCGCCTCGGAGATGATGCCGACGCTGGCCCACCGGGTGTGCCCGAGGACCACGACCTCCGGGTGCGCTCCGGCGAGCGCGAGGTGGAGCAGGTCGTCGTCGGTGATCGCGGCGCGCAGCGCCGCCACGTTGTCACCGAGTTCGCCGATCTCGGCCGCCGCCTTGTAGACGAAGGTGAGGGCCGTGCCCACCGCGCGCACCGACCGGTTCCGGAGCAGCGGGTCGGCCGAGCGATCGTCGATGCGCCGGCGCACCGCCGGGTCGGCGAGGTCGAGCCCGTGCCCGCGGACGTGCAGTTGGAGGCCGGCCGAGTCCCGCCCGCGCACCTCGAGCCGATCGATGGCGCTGAGCGCGACCTGCACCGAGTGCAGCCCGGCGATCGCCGCGTGGTGGGAGGCCGGGTCGAGGCCGGCCAACAGTCCGCGGATCCCCTCCGCAGTGCGCAACCGGTCCCGGGCCACCGCCCAGGCTGCGTCCTTGGCCGCGACGAGCGCCTCGTTGACCGGTTCGACCTCGTCGGCGTCGACCGCACCCGCGTCGAGGGCCGCCTCGAGCCG
>JBEAXD010000255.1:0-4005 GCA_041159995.1 Actinomycetota bacterium
CCCGTAGGCGGCGTCGAACTGCCGCTGCCGGTCCCAGGCCTGACACCGGGCCCGGAAGCCGCTGCGGTCGGCGAGGGCGTCCGGGGTGCCGAACTCCGGGAGCGGTTCCCACGGCTCCAGCCAGTCGCGGTTCGCACTGCGGACCTCGCGCCACGCCTCGAAGTCGGTGTCGCGCAGCGCACGCAGGGCCACACGCGGACCCTCCATCTCCGTGCGTCGTCGACCGATCACGTCGCGGCTCCCCTCACGTCGGCGACAGGCTAGCGGCGCGGCCCCGAGGGGTGCCCCGGGGTCCGGCACCACGGACGATGCGTCGGGATGCGCTGTCGTAGGCTCGCCGTCGATGGTCACACCCGCGCCGCCGCCCGATCCGAACCGCCTCGTCTGGCTCGACCTCGAGATGACCGGGCTCGACACCCGACGGCACGTCATCGTCGAGATCGCGGTCATCGTGACCGACTCGGATCTCGAGCCCCTCGACGACGGCATCGACATCGTGATCGGCGCGACCGACGCCGAACTCGCGGCGATGGACGACTTCGTGACGAACATGCACACGAGATCCGGCCTGCTCGACGAGATCCGGGCCTCGACGGTCACGATCCCCGAGGCGATGGACCGCGCGCTCGACTACGTGCGCGGACACGTCCCCACCCCGCGCACCGCGCCGCTCTGCGGCAACACCATCGGCGCGGACCGGCGCTTCCTCGACGCGCAGATGAACGCCCTCGAGGAGTACCTCCACTACCGATCGATCGACGTGTCCTCGCTCAAGGAACTCGCCCGCCGGTGGAACCCGGGGGTGTTCCGGGCCCGGCCCGGCAAGGCGGAGACGCACCGGGCGCTCGACGACATCCGCGAGTCGATCGCCGAACTCCGCCACTACCGCGAGCACTTCCTGCGGCTCGCGGATCCGCCGGTCCCCGCGTCCGACGCCGGCTGACCCGGCGCGGCCGACCTCAGGCGGTCGGCATCTCACCCGAGGCCTGCAACTCCCGGATCGCGCCGAGGACGGTGGTCACCGACCGCTCACGGGCACCGTGGCCCATGAGGCCGAAACGCCAGGCCGTGCCCGCGAACGCGCCGAGCCCGCCGCCGACCTCGATCCCCCAGCGCTCGAGCATGGTGCGCCGCAGCGCCGCTTCGTCCGCTCCGTCGGGGAGTCGGGCCGTGGTGAGCTGCGGCAGGCGGTGTCCGTCGCGGGCGAGCAGCGTGAACCCGAGGGTCTCGAGTTCGGCCTGGAGCCGACCGCCGACCGCCGCGTGCCTCGCCCACGAGGCCTCGAGTCCCTCGTCGAGCAGCACCCCGAGACCCGCGTGGAGCGCGACGACCATCGAGATCGGCGCGGTGTGGTGGTACTTGCGCGCTGCTCCCACGTAGTCGCCGATGAGCCCGAGGTCGAGGTACCAGGACTGCGGCGGCGTGGCGCGGGAGCGGATGCGCTCGACCGCCCGATCCGAGAAGGTGACCGGCGCGAGCCCCGGGGGCACCCCGAGGCACTTCTGCGTACCCGAGTAGCAGGCATCGACCCCCCACTCGTCGATCTCCACCGGGATACCGGCGAGTCCGGTGACCGTGTCGACGAGCAGGAGCGTGTCGGTGTCCTGCAGCGCGCGCAGCGGCGCGATGTCCGAGCGCACCCCCGTGGAGGTCTCCGCGTGCACCACCGCGACGAGGCGCGCGTGCGGTGCGGCCGCGTGCGCGTCGAGCAGCGCCTGCGGATCGATCGGCTCGCCCCAGGCGGCCTCGACCCGGATGACCTCGGCCCCGCAGCGGCGCGCCACCTCGCACATGCGCTCGCCGAACACGCCGTTCACCCCGACGATCACGGTGTCGCCGGGCTCGACGAGGTTGACGAAGCAGGCCTCCATGCCGGCCGAACCGGTGCCCGAGATCGGCAGCGTGAGCGCGTTCGTCGTACGGAAGACCCGGCGCAGCCGGTCGCTCGTCTCGTCGAGGATGCGGAGGAACTCCGGGTCGAGGTGGCCGACGAGGGGCCGCCCGAGCGCGGCGAGCACCTCGGGGTACGCGATGGACGGGCCGGGCCCGAGGAGGAGGCGTTCGGGGATGCTCATGGCCTCGGATGGTAGCGAGCACCCCGGTCCGGACCGATGTGCGGTGGTGACGACCGGCTGCGGGCACCTCGGACCGTCCACAGCAGGTCCGGCGGGTCGCGGATCAGCGCACGGCGAGCGTTCGCACGATGCCGTCGAGGATGTCCGACTCGGACACGAGGACCTCGTCGTACCCGAACGTGCGCAGCACCGACACGAGCACGACGCAGCCACCGACGATGACCTCGGCCCGCTCCGGCTCGAGCCCGGGCTCGAGCCGCCGGTCGGCCAGGGACTCGGTCGCGAGGTCGCGGAACACCTGCTCGGCCGCACGCTTCGAGATGCGGTGACCGTGGATGCGGTCGCGGTCGTACTCGGGCAGACCCTGCTCGACCGCGGCCACCGCAGCGACGGTCCCGGCGAGCCCGACGAGGGTGGCGGCGTCGCGCACCCCCGGCACGATGCGGGCCACGTCGATCATGTGATCGCGCATGGCGACGACGGCATCGGACAGTTCGTCGGGCGTCGGCGGATCGGAGTGCAGGTAGGTCTCGGTGTTGCGCACGCACCCGACGTCGATCGAGACCAGTCCCTCGGGCTCGGTCGTCCCGACGACGAACTCGGTGGAGCCGCCGCCGATGTCGACGACGAGGTAGGGCGCCGGTGCGTCGAGACCCGCGGTCGCGCCGAGGAACGAGAGCGCGGCCTCCTCCTCGCCCGGGATGATGTCGGGGGCGACGCCGAGCGCGTCCCGCACCGCGGCGATGAACTCGTCCCGGTTCCCCGCGTCCCGAGCCGCACTCGTGGCGGTCGCCCGGACCGCCGTCGCGCCGAGCCGCTCGATGACCCCTCGGTACTCACGGAGCACCGCGGCCACCCGGTCGATGGCGGCGGGCGCGAGGCGCCGGTTCGCATCGACCCCCTCGCCGAGGCGGGTGATGCGCATGAGTCGCTCGACGGTCACGACCCGGGCGTCGGCCGCGCCGCCTCCCGGCGGCACCTCCACATCGGCCACGAGCAACCGGGTGGAGTTCGTGCCGAGATCGACGGCGGCGCAACGGATCAAGGGTGCTCCTCGGCGATGAGTGGATCGAGTGCGTCGATCGCGGCCTCGGTCCAGGCCCCGACCGGATCGTCGGCGCCCGCCAGCAGGTTCGCGTAGTGGGCGTGCAGACACTTCACGCCGCGACGGGTGCCCCCGACACCCCCGGTCGGGCGCGGGCCGGTGTGTCCCGCCGGCAGCGCGGCGTCGCGTTCGGCTGCGTACGCAGCGTGCGCCGCCGCGATCTCCTCCGGCGGGATCGCCGCATCGGCCGCTCGCACGCCGCCGTCGGCCTCCACCGCACCGACGAGGCGGTTGAGTTCCGGATCGACCAGCCAGTACCGGGTGGGCATCGGCGTGCCGTCGCGCAGCAGCGGCGCGTTGCGCAGCACCACCGGCGCGCCCGCGTCCGTGCGCACGACGACCTCGAAGTCGGCCTGCGGGGACCGGCCGAGCCGCTGGAGGACCGCGTCGACGTCGGCCGCGGTCGCCGGACCCGGATCGGGGACGCGCACGATGGCGGGGCGGGGGCTCACCCGAGGGAGTGTAGGGAAGGGTCGCCGATGGGTTCGGCGGCGGGCGGCGCCGGTCAGCGACCGGTCGCAGGCACGGTCGTCGACGTGGTGGCCGAGGACCCCGGCACGACGGCCCAGGGCTGCTCGCCCGGCTTCACCATGCCGAACCGGTCGCGCGCGATCCGGATGACCTCGCTCGGGTCCTCGATGGCGCGCCGCCGGGCCCGCACGTCCCGGGTCTGCTCGTCGAGGAGGCGCAGCCGCTGCTCGGCGACCGCGACGCGGTTCCGTTGCTCGAGGTAGGTGCGCACCGGGAAGAAGTAGGCCACGACGGCGAGGACGATCGTCCCGACGATGCCGAAGATCGTGAACCGCACCCAGCGCGGCGCGGGCT